>JARGFV010000048.1:17040-18467 GCA_029210545.1 bacterium | reverse complement strand
GTCCTCATTCACCGGCTGGACCAGCTCCACGGCGCCGCAGGCCATGGGGAGAAACGCCACCTTCACTCCGAAACCGGGAACCTCGTCGATGGACTCGACAGCGAAGCCGAGGGTCTCGTAGGCCTGAATGGAGGCTTCAAGGTCGGTTACGGCTATCCCTATATGATCTAATTTAGGCTTCATCAATATCTCCGTGAAATTTCACCCCCCTCCCTCTTGACCCGCCGAAGCTTTAGGCGAAGGAGGTTGAGGGGAGGGGCTGGGGGAGGGTGAGTCAATACTTCTCAGGATATCCTCAACCACCGAATCGGTTTCCTTGAGCACTTGATCATTCCAGTATCGCAATATCCCGTAGCCCTCGTTTGACAACCACTGATCTCTTTCTTTATCCCTCACATCATCCAAGTGTTGACCGCCATCAACTTCAATAACAACATTTTTTTCGAGACAAACGAAATCGACAACGTAATTACCGATAGGATGTTGTCTTCGAAACTTCAGACCAAGAAGCTGTCGGGAACGCAACCGAGACCATAGGCGTTGCTCAGCTCTCGTCGTATTTTTGCGAAGATTCCGGGATATGGATGTTTTGTGGGTGGTTATAGTTCACCCCCATCTCGGTCTTCCCCCCTCAAGGGGGAAGAAGAATTGGGAAATGGACTGTATCAGACAGCGATGCCTATATGGTCCAACTTTGGTCTACTCATGGTGTTCTCCCATTACTCAGAATTTCAAAATCCACATTTCAAATTTCGGTTCATCCGGTTAATGCGTACCTGAGTGGTATCACTTCAAGACCAGGAAGAGCGTTCACCACCCGTTCGTCACACCAGGCATGTGACTCACTGGAGGCACGGAGGAAAGCGGAGTAAACCTTGAAACAGCGTTCCTCACCTGAACGGCTGGGCCTTTAAATCAGGAATTAAAGCTCGCTTTCATTCCTGATTTGAAGGCCCCATCTGCCGATTTCGTAGAAATCCCTCTCCAAAGGAGAGGTCAGGTGAGGAAAATGCTCGGCGCTGGTGCGCCTCAGGTTTCAATCCTGCCGCCGGCTTGATTGAACAGGGGTTCCAGGTTCCATGTTCGGGGTTTA
The DNA here is from genome assembly GCA_029210545.1 of bacterium. Taxonomy (NCBI): domain Bacteria; species bacterium. The sequence continues at coordinate 17,374 of JARGFV010000048.1, read as the reverse complement.
CATCTGTCTGTCGCCTTCCTCCGCCTTTCTCCGTGACTCCGTGGTGAAATCAGGGATCTGGCGCCGATTGGCCGGAGACCTGGATTCCGGATAATCGCACCTTCGGCACGATTTCCGGAATAACAGATCCATTAGATCTCTCGCCCATGCTCCCACGCGCCTCCGCGCCTGCTCTTCCCCCGCGTCCCCGCGTCTCCCCCTCTCCGCGTCGTGATTCACTGCGGCTTATGGATTCCATCACCTCGTGCGTGCGTGGGTGCGTGGAGCGTGAACGCGGTCCAGTTTTTACGCTATTACGCACGTACGCTCTACGCATACACGTGATTCACTGCGG
>JARGFV010000048.1:0-16941 GCA_029210545.1 bacterium | reverse complement strand
CGTGAACGCGGTCCAGTTTTTACGCTATTACGCACGTACGCTCTACGCATACACGTGATTCACTGCGGCTTATGGATCCCGAAAACTCCCCGCAGTGAATCACTCACTTCCCCCAGCGTCGCATAAGCGCTCACCGCCCCCCGGATGTGGGGCATGAGGTTGTCGGTTCCCCCGGCCGCGTCCTCGAGGGCCCGGAGCCTGTCGTCCACCTCGGCCTGGTTTCGCCGACTCCTCACCGCCCGCACCCGCTGGACCTGGGCCTTCTCCAGCTCCGGATCGACCTTGAGGAGCTCGCCCGCAAACTTCCCCTCTTCCACGGTGAAGGCGTTGACACCGACCACGACACGGTCTCCGGACTCCACCTCCATCTGGTAGCGGTAAGCCGCTTCCTCGATCTCCCTGGCCTGGTAACCGGCCTCGATGGCCCGGACAGCCCCCCCCATGTCATCGATACGCCGGATGTAATCGGCGGCCTGTTCCTCGATGGAACCGGTGAGGGACTCGATGGCGTAGGAACCGGCCAGCGGATCGATGGTGCCGGCCACCCCGCTCTCCTGGGCGATGATCTGCTGGGTCCTGAGGGCGATGCGCACGGAATCTTCGGTTGGAAGGGCCAGGGCCTCGTCCCTGGAGTTGGTGTGAAGCGACTGGGTTCCGCCGAGGACGGCGGCAAGGGCCTGGATCGCCACGCGCACCACGTTGTTTTCAGGCTGCTGGGCCGTCAGGGAGCACCCGGCCGTCTGGGTGTGGAACCGGAGCATCCATGAACGGGGATCGGCCGCCTTGAAGCGGTCCTTCATGATGCCGGCCCACAGGCGGCGGGCTGCCCGGAACTTGGCCACCTCCTCGAGGAACTCGTTGTGGACGTTGAAAAAGAAGGACAGCCTGGTGGCGAAATGGTCCACGTCGAGCCCGCTGTCGATGGCGGCCTGGACGTAGGCGATGCCGTCGGCCAGGGTGAACGCCACCTCCTGGGCGGCCGTGCTGCCGGCCTCCCTCATGTGGTACCCGCTGATGCTGATGGTGTTGAAGCTGGGCATCTGCTCGATGCAGTAGGCGAAGATGTCGGTGATGATCCGCATGGAGGGCATGGGCGGGAAGATATAGGTCCCCCTGGCGATGTACTCTTTCAGGACGTCGTTCTGGATGGTTCCCCTGAGCCGGTCCGGACCGACCCCCTGCATTGCCCCCACCTCGGCATAGAGGGAAAGGAGGATGGAAGCCGTGGAGTTGATGGTCATTGAAGTGCTGACCTTGTCGAGGGGAATCCGGCTGAAAAGGGTTTCCATGTCCTCGAGGGTGTCGATGGCCACCCCGACGCGGCCCACCTCCCCTTCGGCCATGGGGTGGTCCGAATCGTAGCCCATCTGGGTAGGCAGGTCGAAGGCCACGGAAAGGCCTGTCTGCCCCTGGTCCAGCAGGTAGCGGTACCGGCGGTTGGACTCCTCGGCGGTCCCGAAACCGGCGTACTGGCGCATGGTCCAGAACTGGCCCCGGTACATGCTGGGCCGCACCCCCCGCGTGAAGGGGAAAGTTCCGGGATATCCGAGGTCCTCGCCGTAATCGAGACCCTCCACGTCCGCCGGGGTATAGAGGGGCTTGAGCTCCTGCCCGGAGATGGTGGTGAACGTTTCCTTGCGCTCCGGGTGCTTTGCAGTGGCAGGCTCGTAGATTTCGGACTGCCAGAGTTCAAGCTGTTTCCTGATGTCTTTAGTCATTGAATCGACCCTCAAAAGCCCGGGCCTTCCACCTTCGCGTAAAGCTTCGGCGGACAGGCGCAATGACGGGTATGACTGGATTCCGGGTCGTTGCCCGGAATAACGACCGTTTAACCCTCTTCCCGGGTTTACCCTGTGAAACCCCGTGGGGCGGCCTGGGAGAGGCCGTGCTGTGGTAAGTTGGCTCTTACCGCCTTTACAGGAACCGTGCCTTCCCCCGGTTTCGCTTTTTCTCCGCCTTCCTCTGTGTTCTCTGTGACCTGTGGTGAAAACACCGCCTTTACAGGAACCCGAGATTGCTTCGCTTTGTGGCGGCTCGCAATGACAGGTTTTTACCCAGGATTCAGCCTTTCTCTGCGTCTCTGCGTCCCTGCGAGAGGCTGCCTTTACCGCCTTTACAGGAACCGGGTGTTCGCGCAGCGGTATCGTTGTTATTCAACGACCACCAACAACGCGCCCGATTCGACCGCCTGCCCCTCGGTCACCCCTATTTTCTTCACAATCCCCGCCTTGGGAGACTTGATCTCATTCTCCATCTTCATGGCTTCCATCACCACGAGTCCCTGGCCCTGTTCAACCTCTTCCTCCTCGGAGACCAGCACCTTGACGATCTTTCCCGGCATGGAGCTCTTGATCTCCTGGACGCCTTCGGCGCCGAGGACGGCGCTCTTTTTCAGGAGAGCCTTGCGCTCGTCGAAAAGTTCGAACTCGAAATGCTCTCCCTCGATGAGGACCTCGTGGAGATCCTTTTCGGAGTGGATGTCAACCTGGTAGGAGCGTCCGTCAATGATAAGGGACAAAAGATCACTCCGGGTCCAGCGGGGATCCACCGTGTACAGTTTCTCACCGATGGTGATGAGGGTCTTCCCCTCGTCGCCCTTGCCGATGGTGACCGGGACCTGCTCCCCGTCCAGTATCGCTATATAAGCCATCTCGACCTCCTGCCGGCCATCTTCCACAGGTCCGCCACCGGTCCTGCCGGACCCGCGGAGGACACGGTTTCCCGTTTTCTCCCGGCTGTCTGCAGGGCCGCGGCGATAACTGCCACGTCCCTGAGCCCTTCGCTGTCCTCACCGGGCTCAAGGACGAACTTGTCCCCGATAAAGCTCGTGGTGATATCCCCGGAGATAAAATGCTCGTTGACCATGACCTTCTGATGGAACGGAATCGTCGTCTTGATCCCCTTGACCACGTACTCCACCAGGGCCCTTTTCATCCGGTCGATGGCCTCGGTGCGGTCCCTCCCCCAGGTGCAGAGCTTGGAGATCATGGGATCGTAGAACATGGGCACATCGTACCCGGCATACACCCCGGAATCGTCACGGACGCCGGGCCCGCTGGGGACCCTGAGGGCCAGGATCCTGCCGGGGGAAGGGAGGAAGTTGTTATAGGGGTCCTCGGCATAGACACGGCACTCCAGGGCCCACCCGTTCATCCTCACCTCTTCCTGGGTGATGGAAAGTTTTTCGCCGGAGGCGATGCGGAACATCTCCTTGGCGATGTCGATACCGGTGATCATCTCGGTGACGGGGTGCTCCACCTGGAGCCGCGTGTTCATCTCCAGGAAGAAGAAGTTCTTGTGCTTGTCCACGAGGAACTCCACCGTGCCGGCGCTCCAGTAACCGGCGGCCCGGGCAGCCTCCACCGCCGCCCTGCCCATGCGCTCGCGGAGCTCCTCGTCGAGGACCATGGAGGGCGCTTCCTCGATGACCTTCTGGTGGCGCCTCTGGATGGAGCACTCCCGCTCGAAGAGGTGAACGACGTTGCCGTGCTTGTCGGCCAGGACCTGGAACTCGATGTGACGGGGATCCTCCACGTACTTTTCCACGAAAACCGCGCCGTTCCCGAAAGCGGAGGTCGCCTCGGACCGGGCGGCCCGGATGGCTTCCTCGATCTCCTTCTCCTTGAAGACCACCCGCATCCCCTTGCCGCCGCCGCCGGCCGCCGCCTTGACCATGACAGGCAGTCCGATCTCCATTGCCCTGGCAGCCAGCTCGGTGTCGTCGTCGATGAGCTCCGTGCCGGGAACCACCGGCACACCGGCCTTGATCATGGTTTCACGGGCGATCGTCTTGTGGCCCATCATCTTGATGGCGGCCGGAGAGGGGCCGATGAAGGTGATGCCGTTGTCCTCGCACATCTGGGCGAAAACCGGGTTCTCCGCGAGGAAGCCGTAACCGGGATGGATCCCGTCGACCCCGGTGCTTTTGGCGACCTCGATGATGCGGTCCATCACCAGGTAGCTCTCGGCCGAGGGAGGCGGGCCCACGCAGTAGGCCTCGTCAGCGGTCCTGACATGAAGGGCGTTGCGGTCGGCCTCGGAATAGATGGCCACCGAAGGGATCTGCAACTCGCGGCATGCCCTCATGAGCCGCACAGCGATCTCACCCCTGTTTGCTATGAGTACTTTCTTGAACATTAACTTTTCCTCCGACTTCACTTGGGTTTCACAATGTGGAGGGTAAAAAGATTATCCCTGTCTGATTTTTCCGATTCGGTTCACCCTGCGTTACCCTGTGTACCCTGTGGTAAAAATTCACGCCTTTATGCCGGCCGGCCTGAGATCGCTTCGCACAGAGTTGGCTCGCGATGACAGCGTTCCTTCTCTCGTTTCTCCGTTCCCCCCCTCGGAAATATCCCGGCCGGATTTCTAAAGTGGAATATTTCCATGCTTCCGCGGCGGGTTCTCCTCCCTCTTGGACAGGGCCGTCTCCAGGGCATTGATGAGCCGTGGCCTTGTCTTCCGGGGAGTGATCACCTCGTCGATATAGCCGAGTTCGGCGGCCTTGTAAGGGTTGGCGAACATCTCGTTGAACTCGTCGACCAGTTCTGTCTTTCGGGCCACCGGATCGTCGGCTTTCTTGAGTTCGTTGCGGAAGATGATGTTCACCGCCCCGTCAGAACCCATGACGGCGATCTCCGACGTCGGGTAGGCAAAGTTGAAGTCGGCCCGGATGTGCTTGGAGTTCATGACGCAGTAAGCGCCGCCGTAAGCCTTGCGGGTGATGACCGTGAGCTTGGGTACGGTGGCCTCGCAGAAGGCGTAAAGGAGCTTGGCCCCGTGGGTGATGATCCCGCCGTACTCCTGGTCCAGCCCCGGCAGGAAACCGGGCACGTCCTCGAAAACCACCAGGGGGATGTTGAAAGAATCGCAGAACCTCACGAACCGGGCGCCCTTGATGGAGGCGCTGATGTCCAGGCACCCCGCCAGGTGGGCGGGCTGGTTGGCCACCACACCCACGGCGTGTCCGTTGAGGCGCATGAAGCCGATGACGATGTTCTGGGCGTAGTGCTCCTGGATCTCGAAAAAGTAATTGTCGTCGGCAACGATGTTGATGATCTCCTTCATATCGTAAGGTTTGTTGGGGTTATCCGGGACGATGCCGTCCAACGACTCGTCTTCCCGCAGGGGATCGTCGTCGGTGGCCGCATAGGGTGCGTCCCCGGCGTTGTTCTGGGGCATGAAGGAGAGCAGCTCCCGCACCATCCCGAGGGCTTCCTTCCCGTCCTCGGCGGCCAGGTGGCAGACACCGCTTTTGGAGGCGTGGGCCATGGCTCCGCCAAGATCCTCCTTGGTAACCTCCTCGTGGGTCACCGCCTTGATGACCTCAGGCCCGGTGATGAACATGTAGCTGGTGTTCTTGACCATGACGATGAAGTCGGTGATGGCGGGACTGTACACGGCGCCTCCGGCGCAGGGGCCCATGATGAGGGAGATCTGTGGAACCACTCCGGAGGCCAGGGTGTTGCGCAAAAAGATGTCGGCGTAGCCGCCCAGGCTCACCACCCCCTCCTGGATCCGGGCCCCGCCCGAGTCGTTGATGCCCACGACGGGGCAGCCGTACTTCATGGCCATGTCCATGATCTTGACAACCTTCTCGGCGTAGGCGCCTGAAAGGGAGCCTCCGAAAACGGTGAAGTCCTGGGCGAAGATGAACACCTTGCGGCCGTTGACATTGCCGTAGCCGGTGATGACCCCGTCACCGGGGATCTTCTGCTTTTCCATGCCGAAGTCGGTGCATCGGTGGGTGACGAACTTGTCGAGCTCGACAAAGCTGCCCTCGTCGAGGAACATGTTGACCCTCTCCCGGGCGGTGAGCTTGCCGGCCTCGTGCTGCTTGGCGATACGTTCCTCGCCGCCGCCCATCTCGGCTTCCTGGTTCTTCTTTTCCAACAGAGCGAACTTCTTTTCAAGGGACATGATCTATCCTCCAGCCGATCGTGATTGCCAGTTCCTTCGCAGCGCGTCGGAATACCTCATCATGCCGTAAAAAACAGAATTTTCAGTATACAAAATACAACACCGGGGGTAAAGCGGATAGAGGGACAGCGGATAGAGGGTTGTAGGCAGGAGGCAATAGGCGAGGGGCAATGGGCGATGGGCGAAGAAAAGGCCATCTTTTCATTCTCAGTATCTTGTTCTTGAACTGTATTCCTCCATGCTCTGCGGCTTCCGCCGACGCATTAAACTGTGGCGTGACAAGTCAGAGGTGGGGGTGAAAGGGACCTGCCCGAGTGAAGCGATCCCGGGATTGCTTCGCCCGGTATCAGCTCGCAATGACAACCTTTGACAGAGTCGCAAAAGTCCATCAATCAACTCGCGCCGGTCAGGCGGAAGCCGGGGTGCCGGTCATTGTCCAATTATATTCGGGATGATCCAACGGGTGATCCACACCTTCACACCCTAAATCCGCCGAAAATGCCCTTTTGATCGAGGCCAGCCGATTGGCGAGGGACGTGGGGCGGCCAATTCAACCGCGACATTGCCCCATTGGAAAAAAAGGTCCCCGCAAAACCTCGACCAGGGGCTAGCCCAAACCGATCGCAGATTTCGTGTTACATGATGAAATGGTAGTTGTACATGATGGTCAGGACAGTGGTGGTGGCGTCGCCGACATCTGTCCAGATGACTCCGCCCTGGTTCACATCCACGCTCCAGCTGTGGAACCGCAGCCCCACGTCCAGGCTGTGTCCCGGTGTGAAGTAGTAATCGAACCCGCCGCCGAAATAGAGGGAACCGCCCTGCAACGAGGTGTTGTAATCGTCGTAGTCCAGGACGTGACTGCCCAGGCCGACGGTCATGTAAGGGGCGAACGGCCCGCCGGTATCCATGATGAACTCGGCCCCGATATCGAACCGCCCGTAACCCATGTTAAAGCCGTCCGGGTCCTCGTGCCCGCTGCCACCCAACAGGAAATCCAGGGCGAAGGTGGGGTTGAAGTTATAGCCGAAGTTAAAGGCAAAACCGCTGCCGGAGTCCACATCGTCCAGGTCGCCCCCGAGGGACACGGAGTTGATCCCGCCGCCGATGTACCAGGTGCCCGCCATGGCCGGAGAAGCGGCGAGCAGGAGAACTGCTGACAGGATGGAAACGAACCGGACCTTTCTCATGGAATCCCCCTTTGGAAATCAGTCAGGAATGATCATTTACGCGAATTATAGCAGAAAAGGAAGAAAGAAGGCTCTTCCCGAAATCCGCGATTGGTTTGGGCCGGATTTCGGGTATGGTTCCCCCCTCAGGAACACGTAACCCGCTGTTTTCAGAACCGTCCGCTATGCCATGGACACGATGCGGATCCTCCGGCGGATCATCTGGAACAATCCAAAATACGCTCGCCGGATTTTCAGAGAGATCTGGCCGGCGTGACGTACAACCTTGACAGGGTCGCAAAAAGCCCAAGCGGGACTTTTCCTGGCTCCTTAATGTCCTGGGGAAAGGGAAAAGCGTGGTTTTCGGTTCCCTCACGGAGGCTGCTGTAATATCGCCAAAGTCCGGGTAAGACTTTGGCTCAACGGGAACCGAAAAGCGTGGTTTTCGGTTCCCTCACGGATCGAACACACAGCCATTGGCACTCGATCCGGGCGCCCTTCCCAGACGCGGCTTGTCATTGACTTAAGGTTCGAGTCATTGATCTGAGCGCCCCGCGCGCGGTGCGTTGATGGACTTTTTGCGACTCTATCAATGTTGTCCGCGCTTGGAAAAGTCAGCGCATGGGCGACAGCGCAAGACTATGATCCGGCCACTGTGAATACTTTCTTCCAGGTGGCTGATTATTATTCAGCTCCTGGCTGTCAGCTGACAAATGAGAGCTGAATGCCCATTACCAGAAATAGCCTTTCTCCCGGGCGGTAGCCACTTCGATGGTTACCGGTTTCGAGCGGATGCCGGATACCGGGTCCTGGATCACGACCTCGTGCCGCCCCGGTGAAATGGGGATCCGCACGGGATCGATGACTCGTGAGCGGCCCAGGACGTGCCCGTCGAGGATCGTCTCCACTTTGGCCAGCGGTTCGTCGGAGTCGATACGGGGCAGGATCGTCTGGTAGCGCACGGGAATGGTCGGGTCCATGATGTATGTCTGGCCGTTGTCAGGATAGATCAGAGCAAGGCGGCCGGCGGATAGTGTGATCTCACCGGCATCGAGGGGGCTGTATTCGATCGGAGGTGTCGGAACCCCCTCGGCCCGTGACCATTCGTTGTAGGGAGCCGGGAAGACGGCAAAGGACACCGCTTGAAGGTGGGCGTCCGGAGTCGAGTTGTGGGCCAGGAGGCCGTTACGGGAATCGATCGTGATACTCCGGTGGAAAGCGCATGGGGTTTCCGGTTCCGTTCCCTCGATAAAATATTCCGAGATCGTGCCGGGGCAGGCCTCGGTGGCAAGGCCCCCCGAAAGGGTGCAGACCTCGGTCCTTGCCAGCGCTTCCGGAGCCTCGAACCACTCGGTGTCCCTTCCCTCCATGGCGGCGGTCATGACCCGGTTGAACACCGGACCCGCTCCGGTGATGCCGGAAATTCCGGCCATGGGCGTTGCGTCGAAGTTTCCCACCCACACTCCCACGGTGATCTTTTTCGTGAACCCTACGGTCCAGTTGTCGGTGAAGTTCCTGGAAGTGCCTGTCTTGGCGGCCACCCGGTACGGGAAGTTCAGGGGGGACAGGACTCCGAACGACGCCATTCGGGCGTTCATGTCCGAAAGGACGTCGGCCACGAGAAAGGTGATCTCCGGCTGCAGGACTCTTTCGGGAGGAGCGGCGGCCGGCAGCGGGAGGTCCTGTCCCGTCCCGTCTCGCACCTGCGTGACGAAAACCGGCTCCACGGTCATCCCTCCGCGGGCCAGGGCGGCGTACCCCGCGACCAGTTCCAGGAGGCTCACCTCTCCGTTGCCCAGGGTCAATCCCAGGCCGTAGTATTCAGCGTCTTCCCGAAGGCTTTCAAATCCGGTGCCCCTGAGAAATTCCAGGATCCTGGACGAGCCCACCTGTTGGGCCACCTTGACGGCTGAAACGTTGAGGGAGTTGGCCAGGGCTTCCCTTATCCGCATCGGACCGTAGAACCGGTTGTTGAAGTTTCGCGGCGAGTAGTTGCCGGTTGCAGCCTGGAAATGGGCTTCCACGTCCGGGACGATGTCAGCCAGGGTCATGCCGCCGCTGAGGGCCAGGGCGTAGGTGAACGGTTTCAGGGTCGATCCGGGCTGGCGCAGCGACGTGCAGCCGTTATTCTGCCCCAGGATGCTGTCATCGGCAAAATCCCTCGAACCCACGAAGGCCAGGATGCGGCCGGTGGCGTTTTCCATCACGACCACGGCCCCGTTGTGGACCTGGTGGTCCTTGAGCAGGGACAGCTCGGTGTTCAGCGCGGCTTCGGCCTCCTGCTGGAGCCCAAGGTCGATGGTCGTGGTGATGGAGGAGGGCTCCTCGCCCCAGTCACGGTGAGCCAGGTACTGGTTCAGGTGGGGAGCGCGAAACGGTGTCTGCTTTTCCCGAATCCGGATCGGTTCGGCCGCTGCCATGATCTCCTCATCGGCGGAGATGAACCCTTTCCGGGACATCCTGGCCAGCAGGCCGCTGCCGCGCTCAGTGACTTGCTGGACGCTGCGGTAGGGGTTGAGGTCCGAAGGTGACCTGGGGATCACCGACAGGAACGCCGACTCGGCCAGGGACAGGTTGGAAGCGGGCTTGTGGAAATAGAGCTGGGAGGCGCGCTCGACCCCCCGGGCCTGGTTGCCGAAGGGCACCCGGTTGACGTACTGGACCAGGATCTCGTCCTTGGTCAATTCCCTTTCCAGGCGTAGCGCGAGCAGGGCCTCCCTGATCTTGTTGCCCAGCGTGCGGGGCCGGCCGCCGGAGATATTTCGCGCCAGCTGCATGGTGATGGTGGAGCCGCCGGAGATGACTCTCCCGGCCCTGACGTTGGACACAAGGGCCCTCAGCACCGCCAGGGGGTCGATGCCGGAATGCCACCGGAACCGCCTGTCTTCCTTGAAGATGATGGTCTTTAGAAAATAAGGGCTGATCCCGGACAGCTCGACCCAGTGGAGCCTCTCCTCCTCGTCGGAAAGGATCTCGTGGAGAAGCCGCCCTTCACTGTCGAGCACCCGCGTGGAAACGACACCGGAAACGTCCAGAAGCTCTTCCGGCAGGGGCGCCGCCACGGGCAGCAGGATCCACAACGAGGCCAGGAACAGGAGGAACCCTGCCGCCAGCCGCACTGAGCGGGGCATCGGGCGATCCATCACCGCACCTCGAACCTCCCGCCCTCTCCACGGCCGAAGGTTTCCGGTGTGTACATCTCTTCGGCCCTTGTGGGGGAGAAGTTGTAATCGCCGTGGTATAGGGCGTTGGCGACGTAGACGTATTCGAAGGTGCCCGGATAAAGGGTGTCGCTGAAACCGTCTCCGTTCCTGGCGAAGATCTCATTCCTTATGAGCCTCAGGAAAACGGCCGCGGCCCTGTTCCTCGCGTCTGTCGGGGCCGACGCGATGGAGCCGTCCTTGTCGGCGCCGCGCCACGCCAGGTAGAGGGCGTTGCTTCTGGAATAATCCTGGTTGCGGTCGTAGTTGCTGGTCTGGAGGTAGGTCCTGAAATAGTCGAGCAGGAAGGCGTTCTGTTCCTCATGCCCGGTCTCGCACCAGGCTGGTTTAACTTCGCTGTTTCGGAGCGCTTGCAGCCTACTCCTTGATCAGGAACTCCAGGATGTCCATGACGGCGCCGTCGCTGTTGTCCACGATCTCCACCTTCCAGTCTCCGGACCAGAACGGGTCGATGGCCTTCGAGCTCCAGGTGCGCCAGTCGGGGCCGCCGATCTTCAGCGAGGTCTCGGCCATGACCTTGCCCTTGTAGATCCACCGGTGGGTCACCGAGCCGCCGCCCTCCATGCCGACGATGCGGGTGTGGGCGTAGACCCTTCCGACGTCCGCGGGGAACATGGTGTCGATCCCGTCGCACGCCCGGTCCACGATGGCCGAGCAGACCACTCCCGGCTGCACCGTGGCCGCCGAGACCGGTGAAACCATGAGGACCCCTGATAAAAACCCTGAAAACACCATCGCGACGATAGCCAGCTTTTTCATCTCAACATTCCTTTCAAAGCGGGTGAACGCAGCTCCGCCCGGCTGGCCGAGCTGTTTTCCTTCAGGGGCTGTCGGTTGATGACCAGGTAAAAATGGCCTTTCCGGTGACGGGACCCCCCCTCCCGGGGGTTCAAAAACACTCCATTGAAGCTTAGGGAATGGGTCCTGGCATGTCAATGGGATTGTCCCGTAATCCGGTGGAATAAAGGTTCCCGGGAAGGAAGAAGATGTTGACGGGCGGTATAACCATAGTTATACTTCAATCATGAAAACAGCTATTTCCATCCCGGACAAAGTATTTCGTTCCGCTGACTCCCTTGCCAAGCGGCTTGGCTTGTCCCGCAGCCAGCTTTATACAACGGCAATCACCGAATACCTGTCCAGGCATCAGGGCAAACAGGTCACCGATCGTCTCGATGCCATTTATTCAGAGGAAGATTCTTCCCTGTCTCCAGGTTTCAGTGTCCTTCAAGCAAAGTCATTGACACATGAGGAATGGTAGTGGAGCGCGGCGAGGTCTGGTGGGTACAGCTTCCCGATCCCATAGCTTCTGTACCAGGTTTCAACAGACCTGTTCTTGTCATCCAGTCGAACGCCTTCAATCGAAGCCGCATTCGCACCATCGCCGCTGTCCCATTAACCTCAAACCTTCGTCTCGCGGAAGCACCAGGCAATGTGCTCATGCCTGCTTCTGAGACAGGGCTTCCAAAAGACTCCGTTGCCAACGTTTCTCAGGTAATCACCATAGATAGATCATTTCTAACCGATAAATGCGGCAAGTTGCCTTCTGAACTACTTCGGTCGGTCGATGAGGGCTTACGACTTGCTTTATCCCTATGACCTTCGAGACTGACCCGGCGGGCAACTCGTGGGTCGGACCTCCCACCATCGCTTACGACTCTTGACCAGTTTCCGCAGTCGCTCACTGGAGCGAAGGAGGGTGAAGAGCAGTATGGGGGTATGGCGGTAAGGGAGTATGGGGGTAAGGGGGTAAGGGGGAAAGATGGGAATTGTGAGCAGTTTTACGGTTCACGATTCACGGTTCACTCTGGAATCCTGGGAAAAAGCCCGGTTCCTGTGAAAGCGGCAAGAAGGGAGAATTTTGGGCTGGAGTTGAGCGATACCCCTCCCTGCATTACCAGGAATTGATGAATTCCCGACCCCCGTCGCTCTCCGGAAACCAGTCCGTTTAGTACTGGGCACCGCGCCGTACTCCTAGCTCCCTTTCTGGGTAAGGATGAGCCGGACTATGTTGCCTATCCGCAGCCTGACAGCACTCACAGGCATGTTAAGTTCTTCCTTTCTGCAGACCGACGCTCCATTGTTCCGCTTGATGTATTTGATCAGGGAGGCGGCTGTCAGGCTCTTTTGGCCGAGGGGGCTTTTCCCAGGGGGCCCGAATTCCCTGAGCACCTTTTTTTCCGTTTGCGCTCTCCGGATTACAGCCTCGGTCTCCCTTCGCTTGAAGAGACCCATTTCGCCCTTGAGCCGGGACAGCCCGATGGCCGACTCATAGGTGGCTTCAGCGATGGTTTCCCTGTCCATCCACCTGGTCTCATAATTGAGCGTGTCTTTCCAGGTAGGAGACAGCATCGCCTGCCGATGCTCCTCCAGGGACCGGTACAAAATTTTGTAGCCATGCTTGTCGGGCGATTCAAACACATCACTGCCTGGATCTACAAAAGGCGCGAGGGGGGAAATAAAGGGAACCAGACGGATCCGTGGACCGTACTCCGCCATCAAATCCCGGCAATAATCCACTGTCCCCATGGCGGACCTGAAATCCTGTTCCGGCAGGCCCGTCATGAAGAACATGTCCAGGCGGTGACACCCTACAGAACAGGCGTCCTCCACAAATTTTTCCAGGGAACTGTTATTGTAGCCGCGTCCGAAAGCCCGCCTGACCTTCTCGTCATGACTTTCCGGTGAGATCTCCACGTTCAGCCGCGGAAAGGTCGACGCCGCCTCTTTGAGGATCTCCCTGCCGGGAGGCGAGAAGAACTCCAACATGACTTCATTCTTTATTCGCAAAGGCCGCAGGTCTCTCATCAGGGCGAGAAAATGCTCCTCACCACCCTGGAGGCAATCCCCAAGGAAAAAAACAGGGCCACCTACATATTTGATGATGGAGGCAACCTCTTTGGCCAACACTTCCGGATCCTTATAAGCGACGCTGGTGCGGTTGACTACCCGCTTCATGGCCGATGCCGATCCCCCGCAGGTAATACAATTGTGGATGCACCCCTTGCATGTCAAAACAGCTGTGATGGGATAAAAAAACCACTTCTTAAAAGGAAAATAGCTGGCCAAATCCCGATAGCGGTGAACCTGACGGATCATGTGAGGGTAGTCCAGGGGATGAGCGTTCAGGGAGCCGGGAACGTGATTGATAGCCCCCTCGACAATGCTGTCTCCACGGCGGTACGACAGGTTGGGAACGCTGGAGAGATCTCCCCCCTTCAGGGTAGCGGCAAGGAGTTTGGCGAGAGGCTCCTCGGCACAGTCACCCCGGATCACGTAATCGATGTCAGGATAATTTTCCAGTATTTCGCGATGGAAGTAGGAAGAGGAAAGGCCGCCCAGGACAATGGGGATCTCAGGGTGGAGCCGTTTGAGAAGCTTCGCGATCTCCACCACTCCCTGGATGTGGAGGAGCCAGTGAAGGTCAAGACCGAAAATCGCGGGTTTGAATTGACTCAGGAACGCTTCAGGATCGAATCTCCGGCTCTGGAGCATTTTAACCGCCAGGTTAAGGATCCTCACCCTGTAGCCAAGTCTTTCAAGGTGGCGGGACATGGTGGCAAACCCTACCGGGTACATCTCAAACACAGGCGTCGATGGGATAACGTCGGAAATGGGCCCGTATAGCGTTGAACGTTTACGGAAATCGAAGATCGAGGGTGCATGGATGAGCAGCAGGTCTGACCTCATTGGATTTCCTTTCCGTCGCTTGCTGCCGCCTTCCTGTAAATCCACGAAAACCACGCCCTTACGGCGTCTTCATGTTGATAGTGGGCCCCTTGGACGTGGCAGTTTGTTAAAGTGTAACAGACACGTACCAAAAGGGGACATTGATCAAGAATGATGGACTCGCAAAAAGTCCATCAACGCGCCCCGCGCGGGGCGCCCAAATCAATGACCCGTCCCGCAAGTCATTAATTTGCGGGATAAGTCATTGATTTGTAAGGAAAGGGAAAACGACGTTTTTCCCTTTCCGTGGAGCGAAAAGTCCCGTATTGGACTTTTTGCGACTCTATCAAGAATCGTCGCCGCAAATTCACAAAGATGTCGGGTAAATCGCGGGGGCGAGGGAGGGAAAAGGGAGCGCGGGTGCGTGGGAGCATGGGGGAGAGGGGGAAAAGGCAGGCAAACCTTTGGACGGGGAGACACGGGGACGCGGAGTAACGGGTTTTCACTTTCCCTTAATTTCCACTCAACCCACCGTGTAATATGCCGTCGGTTTGCCGCACCGGGGAGGAAAAACGTTCCGTCACATGTAAAACGGTCACATTACCAGGTGATCCGGTCGCTACCGACGAGCTGGCGGGACAGATCCATGACCAAAGTGTTGGACAGGGCTTGGAATAACGTTTCCATCCCTTGGTATTTCAGAAGACGAGCTTACCCTGGCCGCGACCTCGGCACTGACGATCAGGGACAGGATCACCGTGCTCGACATATCGGCCCACGCGGGCATTCTTGAAAATGCCGCCTGAGAAACAATAAAAATGCCGTCCTGATCAGCGCCTGTGCGCCGGAGTGCCGCAGGTAAAACGTATTCTCGCCTTTACCCCCTGGAGTTCCATGGCCTTGACATCCAGCTTGACCTGCTCTTAACTGTAACTGACTGCACTCTTTCCTCCTTATGCACGGGGGACCTTGATGGGACATGACCGGGGCCGTATGAAGAGTTATCCCCCCGTGGCCGCCAGGAAAAACGGCTTGACGGATCTCTTTGCGGGGCTCCGGTTTTGTGTTCCCGATCTTCATCACCGCATCAGAGCCCTGCCGGACAGCCATTCCCTCCCTGGTTCCCATTCTTCCGGGTTTCCTGTTCTTCATCTCTGCTTCCCGCTGTCTGGCTCAGGGGAGAGGCAGGCATAAAACCTTTTAATATAAGGGGGTGATGGGGCCAACAGGCATCAGATTCATGTCGAAAACTTTTACGGAGTATCGTGATCGAGGTTGATGGACTCTATCGAGGTTAAGGGGTGTTATGATAGGTGACAATGACGCTGAAAGGGAGGTCAAAATGAGAAAGAGGATCATGACCACAACGATCGTAACGGTTCTTGCGATATTGCTGCTGTTGCCGGCCTTTGCGGTGCAGGCACAGGCCGCCGACAAGCTCGGCTGGGTCGGTCCCGTTTACACTGAGTTATCGGCCAGCCTGACCGATGGTTTCAAGGCGTACTACAAGAAGACCTACGGGAAGGATGTGGACATCACCTTCGTCCGGCCGGGCGGGTGGCCGGTCTGCCTGGACAAGGTGAGGGCATGGGGTGGCAAGCCGGATGCCGACATTTTTCTGGGCGCGGGAGCCCCGGCGCATGAAGTTTTAAAGAAAGAGGGACTGATCGTTCCTTACAGGCCAAAGGGTTCGGACAAGGTTCCTGCCGAATGGCATGGTATGAAGGTAAAGGATACGGGTGATATGTGGACCTGTTTCGCGCCCTGGATCGTTACCAACCTGTACAACGAAAAGGTTTTGAAAACACTGAAGCTGCCGCCGCCGAAAACGTGGCACGACCTGCTCAACCCCATCTACAGGGGCAACATCGTGCACACGCTGCCATATGCCTCCGGAACAATGCATGAAGCCATTGAAATCCTCATACAGGGCTTTGGAGAAGAAGAAGCATGGAAATATCTTAGATTATTAGCGGCGAATCTGGCACGCTTCTCCACCGGCAGCACGGATACCACGCAATTAGTGGCCCGTGGCGAAGTTCCCATCGGGATGGCGCAGCCGCAGATGAACGCCATGGCCGCCCGCAAGGACGGCTTCCCGGTACGGGACCTTCTCCCGGAAAAAACGATCCTGGTTCCGGAGGCCGTGGCCCTGCTCAAGGGCGCGCCCAACGAAAAGGTTGCCAGGATCTTCCTGGACTGGCTTTTCAGTATGGACGGACAAAAATACGTGCTGGAGGGCCGTTACTTCGCGGCCAGCACGGACGTTAAATTCTCCCGGTTGGAGAAAGAAGGCGTCGAGATGGCCTCCCATGCCGCGAAGGCGCTGGGCGTCGATTCCTTCTGGGACCTGAAGGTCGACTTCATCGAGTACGACCTGGACCTCGCCACAAAGAGGTGGGACGAAGTCAACAAGAAGTATGAGGACGAGATCTACCGGAAGTGGGGCGAGCTGAAAAACAGCCTGTTCCTCATCGAGGAAGTCGAGGGAGAGATCGAGGCGGCAAAAGCTGAAAAGATGGACGTGGGGAAGGCTGCCGCGAAGATAGCCGAAGCCCGAAAGCTTTTCGAATATGAGGGCAAGTACGCCGCGGCGCGCCTTGCCGCAGCCAAGGCCCGCGCACTGCTCGTCTCGCCGTAAAGGCAACGCGGGACGGGTGGGCGTGAATATGTGCCCCCTCACCCCGACCCTCTCCCACCGGGGGAGAGGGAAAAAATTGAGCACTCTCAGAGCTTGACATAAAGGCCCGCCCCGTAGAATCCCGCTTCGCGGTCTGCCATGGGATTTAACAGGGGGATTCAACAGGGCGGGCCGCTGATCGCTCGTCCGTCAACCGGCAGACAAGTTGATGACCTCGCAAAAAGTCCCGCCCGGACTTTGGCGATGAACAGTAGTCGCGCCTGGAAATGGCGCCCGGATCGAGTGCCAATGGCTGTGTGTTCGATCCGTGAGGGAACCGAAA
>JARGFV010000047.1 GCA_029210545.1 bacterium | reverse complement strand
TCGATCCGGGCGCCTCTCCCAGGCGCGGTGAGTCATTGATTTGGGCGCCCCGCGCGGGGCGCGTTGATGGACTTTTTGCGAGTCCATCATCTTTCCAGAACCCGGCGGGGCGGGTGGGGCGGTCGTAGAACTCATCACGGCTGGCCGCCACCACGAGGGGGTAGCGGGGGTCGCATCGGTGAGCGAAGAGGATCAGGCACATGAGGCAGTGCAAAGTGCAAGGTGCAAAGGCAAGGAAAAAAGTGATTGACAGAGGTTTTATCTCTGCACTCTGAACACTGCACTCTGCACTGTAAATTATTCCCCATTTATCAGCTTCAACAGCTCCTCGGCAGGCAGGTACCCTGGCGAGATCCGCCCATCGGGGAGGATCATTGTCGGTGTGGAGCTGATGCCCAGGCTCTGGGCCAGTTTGAGAGACCTGTCCACCGCGTCGGACTCGCACGTTGGCGGAGGGACCGGTTTTTTCGCGAAACTGTCTTCCAGGAGGGTTATGTCCCCCTCGCACAGGATCGCCCTTGAGATGTCGTACGATTCCGGGTGGATCTTGACCAGGGGCATCATCTTGATAAAGAAAACGATGTCCGGATCGGCCTCGACGACTTTTTTCAGTTCCGGATGCAGCTTCTCACAATAGGGGCACTTGGGGTCAGTGAACAGGATCACCTTTTTTGAGGCGTCCCTTTTGCCGAGCACCACGGAGTCTGCCAGGGAGACGGTGGTAAGATCCACCTTCCTGAGCTTCATCATCTCCTTCCGGCTCACGTTCCTGCCGTCGGCGATCCCCATGACGACCAGATTCCCGAAGAGGATATACGATCTGGAGAAATCCATGTAGATGATGCCCCGGTTGCCCTTTTTGTCCGTGATGTCGACGACGAACAGGCCGGGCACCTCGGCGAAATCGGCAGCGTGGACCTGGCTCACGATATCCTTGAGGAGCTCGCTCGTATCATCAATGTTGATGGAGTGACAGTCAGAGCAGGCTCTTTCACCGCAGCCCTCGTTCCCGAAAGCGGCCGCTCCGGACGGAATGAGTGTCAGGGCCAGGATGAACAGGGCTAAAGGGGCGAAGAGCAAGAAACGGTTGCAGTTCATGATGGTTATCCTCAATAGTCGGGAAATAAGCGGTTCAGGGGGATGAAATGGGTCTCAACTCATCTTCGATGGCGGCCGAAAACGCTGCCAGGGATCTTTCGCCCAGACGTCTGCCGTTTATGAAAATTGTGGGTGTTCCGCGGACACCTATCCGGCTGCCTTCCTGAAGGTCACGGTTGATAAGGTTGCTGGTTTTGATGTCCTTCCTGTCTTTCTCGAAGCGATCCATGTCGAGCCCGATCTCCCGTGCCGTCTCCACGAGCATCTGTTCGGAAATGGTGCGGTAATTTTCAAAAACCTTGTCGTGGTACTCCCAGAAGCGGCCCTGGTTGCCGGCCGAGAGAGCCGCCATTGCCGCGGGACGGGCCATGTTGTGGTTGCGCAAAGGGAAGTTCTTGAAAAGGAGCCTGACTTTTCCCGGATACTTTTCGAGCACCTGCTCGAGCAGGGGGACGAGCCCCGCACAGTAAGGTCACTGGAAGTCGTCGAAAACTGCCACCGTCACCGGCGCGCCGGCAGCTCCCTTGACCGGGGAACCGCTGTCGTCGATCCCGTAGCGCATGGCCAGGGTGATGACACGAAGCTCCTGCCGTCCGGAACCTCCCAGGAGCAGCCGGTTCCCGGCCTGGTCGTACACGATGCGGTTAAAGCCGCTGCCGACCTTAAGGGTTTGCTGAAGCTTGCCTGATCTGTCGTAGATGGCCACTTCACCGCCGTCTGTGAGGACGAAGGTCCACTGACCGTCACCGGAAACGGCCAGGTCGACGGCTGCTCCCGAAAGGACCGTCTCCCGTCTTTCCAGGATGTCGAAAGAGTCGCCGATGGCGGCAGGGACCGGTGAGAAAAGAGTGGGGACCAGGATCAGGGCCAGTGCTGTGGATGCTGCCTTGATTTTTTTCATGACGGAGAGATTACCGGATTATGGCGGGTCGTGCAATCACCCGAAATCCGCACAGGATATTTTTTTTGATTTCGGGTAGAGTTCCCCGCAGAGACCTGTGGCCCAGGGCAAATGTTCTTCCCCTCGCAATCGCCAGCTGTTAACAATGATTTGGGCGCCCCGCGCGGGGCGCGTTGATGGACTTTTTTCGAGTCCATCACAATTGAGCCCATGGATCTAAAGGGAATTTCCTTCCGCAAAGGGTTTGTTGATCCGGAGCCCGGAGGGCTCCGGATCGGGATCAGCTCGTGTCTTTTAGGCGAGAACGTCCGTTACGACGGGGGGCACAAGCTGGACCGTTTCCTTCGGGATACCCTCGGACAGTCCGTGGAATACGTGCCTGTCTGTCCCGAGTTCGAGTGCGGCCTCGGCGTTCCCCGGGAGTCCATGCATCTGGTCGGAGACCCGGGAAACCCGAGGCTGGTGACCACCAGGACCGGGATCGACCTCACCGACCGCATGGTCAAGTGGTCAAAGAGAAAGGTCGGGGAACTCCAGTCGGAAAACCTCTCCGGGTTCATATTCAAGAGCAGGTCCCCCAGCAGCGGCATGGAAAGGGTCAAGGTCACCAACGACAAGGGGCAGCCGGTGAACAAGGGAGTCGGAATCTTCGCCAGGGTTTTCATGGAGAGCTTTCCCATGGTTCCCGTGGAGGACGAGGGCAGGCTCCACGACCCGGTTTTCCGGGAAAATTTCATCGAGGCCGTTTTTACCCTCGGGCGCTGGAGAGCCCTGGCCAGAGGGAAAAAGCGGGTGGGGAACCTTGTCCGGTTCCACACGGAACACAAACTGCTGCTCCTGTCCCACAGCCGGAAACATTACGCCGCAATGGGCCGCCTGGTAGCGGGTGAAAGATCCATGCAGCCTGAAGGTTTGTATCGGGAATATGGCGGGCTTCTGGTAGAAGCCCTCAAACTCAAGGCTACCAGGAAAAAGAACACCGATGTCCTGATGCACGCCATGGGGTATTTCAAGAAAGTCCTGGACGGCAACGAGAAGGAGGAGCTACTCACGGCCATTCACCAGTACCGGAAGGAACTCGTTCCCCTGGTCGTCCCCCTGACACTGATAAGACATCACATTCGCAAGCATGGCCAACCGTACCTCGAGGGCCAGATCTACTTTCATCCTAACCCCCTTGAGATCATTTTGAGGAATCATGTGTAGCCGCAAAATCGCGATCTATTACCACTATCTCGCGATTCTGCGGGGAGGCGCAGCCTCGTTGACAAACCATTACTCATCCGGTATTTATTCCTTCTTGACTTCGGAGGGTGGGGATGCTGCTGCACCTTGAGGATATCCTCCCGGAGGGGATCGAGATCGAGGTCAACCTGGATCCTGATGATCCGGCGCTCCGGGAGTTTGATATCAAGGGTCCGGTTACCGGTTCCTTTCAAATAGGGAAAACAGGAAGCCAGGTCCTGGTCAAAGGTTCGGTCAGCGGGGAGGTGTCGATGGCGTGTGCCCGCTGCCTTTCCGATATCGTCTACAGGGTTGATGAACCGGTGGACCTCGTACTCAGGTCGATCACGGATCTCGAAAATACGGCTCAGGAGATGGAACTGGGGCCTGACGACCTGAACGTTGAACATTTCCGCGGGGATGCGCTGGACATATACCATCTCATCGCGGAACAGATTTCTCTGGCTTTACCCATGAAGCCCTTGTGCCGGGCGGATTGCGGTGGGCTCTGTCCTGATTGCGGCGCCGCCGGCGGTGAATGCCGGTGCCGGCCCCGGATAGTCGATCCGCGTTTTACGGCCCTGCAGGAGCTGAAGGAACGGATGGAGAAAAAAAAGAGGTAAGGAGAGGAAAATGCCAGTCCCAAAACAGAAAATGGCCAAAGCACGGACGAGGCAGCGCAGAGCCCATGATGCGCTGCCCAGCCCCGCTGTCAGCACCTGCACCAAGTGCGGCGAGTCCAAGACTCCACACCGGGTTTGCCCCCACTGCGGTTACTACAAGGGTCGCAAGGTCCTGGAGATCGAAGAGGTCTGAAGGGCCCCTTGATCAGCCATTATGAAGATCGCAGTTGACGCAATGGGGGGGGATTACGCCCCCCAAGCTGTCATCGAGGGAGCGGCCCTGGCCGTTGATGAACTGGATTGTACCGTGATCCTGGTCGGGGACCGTGAGGTGGTAGAACCCCTTGTGGCCAAACATCCCCGGCAGGCTTCCAGGCTCATCATCAAACACGCCAATGAAGTGGTTCGCATGGACGAATCGCCCCGCAAGGCCCTCAACTCGAAACAGGACACATCCATCCGCCGCACCTTCGAGCTGGTGCGGTCCGGCGAGGCGAATGCCGCCATGTCCGCCGGAAACAGCGGAGCGGCCATGCTGGCGGGCCTTCATGTTCTGGGCACTCTGCCACACGTGGACAGGCCTTGTATCGGATCCATCCTGCCCACCGTGGACGGTCGGGTGGTGATGCTGGACGCTGGAGCCAACGTGGACTGCAAGTCCCACAACCTGGTCCAGTTTGCCTTCATGGGCCACGCCCTTGCCCGTTACACGCTGGGCATCCCGTCACCGAGGATCGGTCTTCTCAGCATCGGCGAGGAACCCGGCAAGGGAAACGAGGTGGTCCGAACCACCTACAAGCTGCTTAAAAAGAGCGACCTTAACTTTCTCGGCAACGTGGAGGGCGGCGATATTTTCAATGACCGTGTCGACGTGGTCGTATGCGACGGTTTTGTGGGCAACGTGGCCCTGAAAACCGCCGAGGGTGTCGTTCAGGCTCTTGGAACGCGGCTCAAAACCGAGATAAAATCCTCCCTTTTCGGGAGGTTCGGGTATCTTTTCATGCGGCCGGCTCTCAAACGGTTCAAACGAAGGTTCGACTACGCCGAGTACGGGGGAGCGCTGCTCATGGGCCTCGACGGTATTGGTGTCATGGCCCACGGGCGTTCCAACCCCGTGGCGATCAAGAACGCCATCAGGATGTCCTACGATTACGCCAAGACCAGGGTGGACCAAAGGGTGCGCGAGGAAGTGGAGTCCAGCGTGGAACTCAGACAGAGTTTCGGAGACAAGGTCCAACATGTTTTCGAGCAGATCAAGGAAAAGAGGCAGGACATGGACCCCAAGGAGCCGGCTTCCTCCGAGCAGGGAGAATAAAGCAGCCGCCATGAGCCTGAGAACTGTCATCGCCGGCACCGGTTCCTACCTTCCGGAAAAGATCATCACCAACGCTGACCTGGCCAGGATGGTGGACACCACCGATGAGTGGATCGTGTCCAGGACCGGTATCAGTGAAAGGCGCATGGCCGCGCCGGAGGAGGCCACTTCCGACCTGGCCACCGAAGCCGCCCGGGCTGCCCTTGACATGGCCGGTGTCGATCCTGCCGATCTTGACCTTATTGTCGTCGCGACCCTGACCCCGGACCACTATTTCCCTTCCACCGCCGGGTTCGTCCAGAAGAATCTCGGTGCCGTCAAAGCCGCCGCATTTGACCTCGAAGCAGCCTGCACCGGTTTCATCTATGCCCTGACCATCGGTGACCTGTTTATCCGTACCGGTACATATAAACGTGTCCTGGTCATCGGGGCGGAGGTTCTCACCCGGTTCCTTGACTGGGAGGACCGTAACACCTGTATCCTTTTCGGTGACGGGGCAGGGGCGGTCGTCCTGGTTCCGGGTGAGGGTGACAGGGGGATCGAATCGACACACCTGCACAGCGACGGCCGCCTGGCTGAACTCCTCTACGCTCCCGCTGGAGTCTCCAGGATACCCATCACCAAGGAAGCCATCGATCAGAAGCTCAACACGGTCAAGATGCAGGGTAACGAAGTGTTCAAGATCGCGGTGACCAAGCTGAGTGAGGTCGTGGATGAAGTCCTGGAGGCCAACGATCTTTCGGAAGAGGAGATCGATTTTCTTGTTCCCCACCAGGCGAATTTACGCATCATCATGGCCACGGCACGAAAGCTCAAGCTTCCCATGGAGAAGGTGATCGTGACGGTGGACAGGCATGGGAACACATCCGCGGCATCAGTTCCCATGGCCCTGGACGCGGCGGTCCGCGCGGGAAGGATCAGCCCCGGTAACAAGGTGCTGCTCGAGGCATTCGGGGGCGGCTTGACGTGGGGCGCTGCCCTGGTGCACTGGTAACGCATTCCGCCAGATACAGGACCGGGAATTAACCTGTTTTCGTCCCCGGAGCGCACAAACTCGCGGGTGGGGAGAGACCGGTCTTAATACCGCCGTATCGAGATCGTGCCCCTGCCGCCCAACGAGAGCATCAGCGAAGCTCAGGAAACGACAACGGCAACGGAATAACCTTCCGTTAAGCGTATGTCCGTGAAGCGTAATTGCGTTAATATCTACGCTCATACGCACGAACGCCCTACGCACACACGAAACCGGAGGTTCAAATGGACTACTTCCTTACCGAAGAGCAGCAGGCGATCTCGGAGATCGCCCGGCAGATCGCCCTAGAAAAGGTGGTGCCTGTAAGGGCCGAACTGGACGAAACCCAGGAGTTCCCGTGGGACATCATGAAAGTATGCGGCCAGTCCGATCTGTTCGCGATCAACATCCCCGAGGAATACGGTGGCCTGGGACTGGGAGTATTCGAAACGTGCATCGCCGTCGAGGAACTGTCCAGGGCGTGCCTGGGAGTGTCGGTCAGTTATGCTGCCACGGGCCTCGGCGCCTATCCCATCCTGCTCAACGGCAGCGAAGAGCAGAAGGCAAAGTACCTCCCGCAGATCGCGTCCGGCGAAAAACTCGCCGCCTTCGGTCTCACCGAGGCCAACGCGGGCAGCGATGCCGGCGGTGTCCGCACCACTGCCGTCAGGGATGGGGATTCCTACGTCCTCAACGGGACCAAGCAGTGGATCACCAACGGCGGCGAGGCGGATATCTATTCCGTGATTGCCATCACGGACAAGAGCCGTGGTGCGCGTGGAGCTTCCGCCTTTATCGTCGAGAAAGGTATGGACGGTTTTTCTTTCGGAAAGAAGGAGAACAAGATGGGGATCCGCTGTTCGGCAACCCGGGAGCTTGTTTTCGAGGATTGCCGCATCCCCGCGGAGAACATCATTTCCCGGGAGGGGCTGGGTTTCATGGTGGCCATGAAAACCCTGGACATGTCCAGGCCGGGTATCGCGGCCCAGGGTGTTGGAGTTGCCACCGGCGCTCTGGACGTCGCCGTTCAGTACGCCCGTGAGCGGCACCAGTTCAACCAGCCCATCATCGGGTTCCAGGCGGTTCAGCATATACTGGCCGACATGGCCACAAGGACCGAGGCGGCGCGCGCCCTGACCTATGCAGTGGCCAGGTACATCGACAGCGGAGCCAAGGACGTTTCCAAGGTCTCGGCCATGACCAAACTTTACGCTGCGGACGTGGCCATGGAGGTCACCACCAACGCCGTCCAGGTCTTGGGCGGATACGGCTACATGAAAGAGTACCCGGTGGAAAAGATGATGCGTGACGCCAAGATCCTCCAGATCTACGAGGGCACCAACCAGATCCAGCGCAACGTCATTGGCGCGGCGCTGATCAAAGAGTATGCCAGGAAATCGTAAGACTATTTCCTGGCAGTGCAGGGTGCAAAGTGCAGGGTGCAGAGTGCAGAGGAACACCGACTTTAAGGTGTGGGAGAACGGGTAAGATGCAAGGCCGCAGGGCTTGTCCCGCCATAGCTCAATAGAGCGACGGCGGAAGCGAGGGACCACAGACGTACATTGCCGGGTACTTCGAGGATCACACGCGACCGAGAACGAAGCAGATTGCCCTTTATCGCGCACCGCATAAACCCCAGGAATGATAAAATGAACATTGTCGTGTGTATCAAGCAGGTCCCCGACACAACGAAGGTCAAGATCAATCCCGAAACCAACACCTTGATGCGTGAAGGCGTCGACAGCATCATCAACCCCTTCGACATGTACGCCATCGAGGAGGCGGTCCGTCTCAGGGAGGCCCACGGCGGGACCGTCACGGCACTCACCATGGGACCGCCCCAGGCCGAGTCCGCTCTTCGTGAGGCGATCTCCCTCGGAGTCGATGAAGCGTGCCTCGTCAGCGACCGGGCATTCGCCGGTTCCGACACGTGGGCTACGGCTTACACGCTGGCTGCGGCCGTAAGCAGGCTGGGGCAGGTGGATCTCATCCTCTGCGGCAAACAGGCCATCGACGGCGACACGGCCCAGGTCGGGCCTTCACTGGCAGACCAGCTCGGCATCCCCTTTGTAGCGTTCGTCCGCAAGATCCGTTCCGTCGATTCGGGGGAGATGGTGGTGGAAAGGACCTTCGAGGAGGGGTACGAACTCGTTTCCATGCCGCTCCCCGGACTCATGACGGTGGTCAAGGAGATCAACGAACCCCGCCTGCCGTCCCTGAAAGGGAAGATGAGGGCAAAGAAGGCCGAGATCAGGACTTTCGCCAGGGAGGATCTGGAAGTTCAGGACCCCTGTCTGGGCCTGGACGGTTCCCCCACGAGGGTCGTAAAGATCTTTTCCCCCGACCTTTCCCGGGACGGGGTCAAGTGGACCGGGGAACCGGCCGTGATGGCCGCTGACCTTGTAAAAGGGCTGAAAGAGCAGAACATCATCTGAGCATTGGCCCAAAGCCCAAAGGCCAAAGTCCAAAGGGAGAGAACGCTTTTTCCTGGGTCTTTGGACATTGGACCTTGGACTGCCACAAAGGAGAGCTTCATTGGCTGTAGTTGTTATCAAGGAAGAGTGTACCGGCTGCGAGGCGTGTCTTGATTCGTGCCCCTACGAAGCCATCGAGATGGTGGACGGGGTCGCCTGGATCAACGAAAAGTGCACCATATGCCTTGCCTGTATCGAAGCGTGCCCCGTGGAGGCCATCATCCAGGAGGAGAGCGAGGTTGAGCTTCCCGATCTGGACAAGGAGTCCTATTCGGGGATCTGGATCTTCGCGGAACAAAGGAACGGCAAGGTTTCCTCTGTTGTCATGGAACTGCTGGGGGCGGGCCGTGACCTGGCCGGAACGACGGGTGAAAAGGTCACTGCAGTCCTTCTCGGCCACGACATGGAACCTGCCGCGAGGGAACTGGTCCATTACGGGGCCGACGAGGTCCTTTACGTGGACGACCCGGTCCTGGCCCAGTTCAACGACGGACCCTACGCTTCTGTCCTCAGCGGTCTTATCCTGGAGCACAGGCCTTCCATCGTTCTTGCCGGCGCCACCTTCATGGGCCGCTCCTTCATTCCCATGGTCGCGTCCAAGATCAAAACCGGCCTCACCGCCGATTGCACCGCCCTCGCTATTGACCCCGAAACCGGGGACCTTCTCCAGACCCGGCCGGCCTTCGGCGGCAACATCATGGCGACCATCATCTGCCCCCGCCACCGTCCCCAGATGGCTACAGTCAGGCACAAGGTCCTGCCCGCGGCTCCGGGTGATCCTCACCACAAGGGTGAGGTCCACGTCATCAGGGGGGTTGACGAGGCAATGATCGATATCCGGACCAGGGTGATCGAAGTCGTCGAAGATATCATGGACACGGTCAACCTGGCCGAGGCGGATATCATCGTCTCCGGAGGCCGCGGATTGGGCGGTCCGGAGGGGTTCAAGGTTATGGAAGAACTGGCCCTCCTGCTGGACGGCGCCGTCGGTGCCTCCAGGGCTGCTGTAGATTCCGGGTGGATTTCGTACAGCCACCAGGTGGGACAGACCGGCAAGACAGTCCAGCCCAGGCTTTACATTGCCTGCGGCATCTCCGGTGCCGTGCAGCATCTTGCCGGAATGCAGGCGTCCGATGTGATCGTGGCCGTCAACAAGGATGCCGACGCCCCCATTTTCGATGTTGCGACCTACGGGCTGGTGGGTGACCTGTTCACCATTATCCCCGAGATCATCCGTGCTGTTAAATCCGCAAGAGGTCTTTCATGAGCTACGCACTGGTCTTTCCCGGACAGGGATCCCAGTATGTCGGCATGGGCCGGGAACTCGTCCAGTGGTCTGAAGAGGCGCGCCGGACTTTCGAAGAGGCGGATGATGTTCTGGGGATCTCTCTTTCCGGCCTTTGTTTCGACGGCCCGGAAGAGGGTCTCAAACTGACCGAGAACACCCAGCCCGCCATCCTTACGGCCAGTGTTGCCGCACTCAGGGCCCTGTCAGCCAGGACAAACGTCGCCCCTGCTTTCGTGGCAGGTCACAGTCTCGGGGAATACACGGCCCTCGTCGCGGCCGGGAGCCTTTCCTTTTCAGACGCGGTGGCCGCGGTGCGCGAAAGGGGCGTGGCCATGCAGGCCGCGGTGCCGGCAGGGGAAGGCGCCATGGCGGCTCTCCTGGGTATGGATCGCGAGGATGTTCTTGAAGTGTGCCGGGAAGCATCGGCCGCCGGCGGGGTTGCAGCGGCAGCCAACTTCAATGCGCCCGGACAGATCGTTATCGCCGGTCACAGGTCCAACGTGCTTGCCGCCATGGATCTTTACAGGGAGAGAGGGGGGCGGCGTGCCGTGGAGCTTCCCGTCAGCGCTCCTTTCCACTGCGCGCTCATGAAACCGGCGGCCCGGCGAATGGAAGAGGTCCTCAGAGACATTCATATTGACAGTCCAAAGACCGTTCTGATAAACAACGCTCAGGCAAAAGCCCTGACCCAAAGCGGTCAGATCGTGCCCTCCCTGATCAGACAGGTGACCTCCCCGGTCCTGTGGGAGGATTCTGTGAGGGCCATGATCGGCAGGGGTGTGACATCTTTTTTAGAGGTTGGGCCCGGGAAGGTCCTGACCGGACTCGCGAAAAGGATCGACAAACAGGCCGCAGCACACTCCTTTGCATCTCCGGAGGACATTGACGGTGCGGTGGCGTGCCTGGGGGGTGAATGATGGCGGACAGAAAAGTGGGCATCGTTACCGGCGGCGGGCAGGGGATAGGGCGAGCCATCATCCTGGACCTCGCTGAGATCGGCGTCGATGTCGTCGCCGCCGATATCAATATCGAAGCGGCGGAATCAGCGGCAGCCGAGGCGGCAGCCGCGGGTATCGACGCGCTTGCCTTCCAGGTCAACGTGGCCGACGCGGACAACGTCGAGGCCATGGTCGAAAAAACCCTGGATAAATACGGGCGAATAGACTATCTGGTCAACAACGCCGGGATCACCCGGGACGCGCTCATGATGCGTATGGGTGATGACGCCTGGAGGGCGGTCATTGACATCAACCTCACCGGCACCTACCTTTGTTCCAAGGCAGTGATCCGCACCATGATGAAGCAGCGTTCCGGCAGGATCGTGAATATCTCGTCCGTGGTGGGTGCCATGGGGAACGCGGGCCAGACCAATTATTCCGCCTCCAAGGCAGGCGTCATCGGGCTCACAAAATCACTGGCCCGTGAGGTCGCCGCGAGAGGCATCAACGTCAATGCGGTCGCTCCGGGCTTTATCCAGACCGCCATGACCGACAATTTGCCGGAAAAGGCCAGAAATGAACTGGTGTCCCTGATTCCCAACGGCCGCCTCGGGCTTCCCGAGGATGTGTCCGCGTCGGTCAGGTTCCTGCTTTCCGACGACGCCTCCTACATCACGGGCCAGGTGCTGCACGTCAACGGCGGGATGTATATGTAGATATGCAGTTTTCCGTACCCTTGCCAGGTGCATCGAAAACTGCATATGTGATATTCCATTCAACTCAACTCAACGAACATGAACCGTGCAATGAAAACTGCATATCAGGAGGAAAGAAAATGGACGTAGGAGCAAAAGTAAAAGAGATCATCGCCGAGCAGCTGAATCAGGATGCCGCCGGTACCGATAACTCTGCCCATTTTGTAAACGACCTGGGCGCTGATTCCCTGGATGTGGTTGAGCTGGTGATGGCTTTCGAAGAGGCTTTCGATCTGGAGATCCCGGACGAGGACGCCGAGAAGATCCTGACGGTTCAGGACGCCATCAATTACATCACGGAGAAACAGGGCTGAGGACACCGCTGTGAAACGACGTGTGGTGGTAACGGGCACGGGGGCGGTGACGCCCCTTGGTCTCGATGTCAGAAGCACCTGGGAGTCCATGCTGGCGGGTCGCAGCGGCGCGGGTCGGATCACAAAATTCGATCCCGACGAGGCCGGGATAACGACCACCATCGCCGCGGAGGTCAAGGGGTTCGACCCCGATCCCCTGATCGACAGGAAAGAGCTCCGCAAGATGGATGTCTTCATCCAGTACGGGATCTTCGCGTCCAATGAGGCCCTGGAGCAGTCAGGCCTCGTCATCGACCAGACCAACGCCGAGAGGGTGGCGGTGGTCGTGGGTGCCGGGTTGGGAGGCCTTCCGGATATCGTGAAGTACGCCGACGTGCTTCGCGACTCCGGTCCGCGGCGTATCTCCCCGTTCTTCATCCCCATGACCATCGCAAACCTGGCCTCGGGGCACATCTCTATCCGGTGCGGTGCCAAAGGGCCCAACAGCTGTGTCGTCACAGCGTGTGCGACGGGGACCCACTCCATTGGAGACGCCTTCCGCATGATCCAGTACGGTGACGCGGATGCCGCCATTGCGGGCGGTACGGAGTCCACCATCACCCCCCTTGCCTTTGCCGGGTTCAACGCCATGAAAGCCCTGTCCATCCGTAACGAAGAGCCGACCAGAGCAAGCCGGCCCTTCGACATGGACCGTGACGGGTTCGTCATGGGCGAGGGCGCCGGAGTGCTGGTTCTGGAAGAGCTCCAGAGCGCCAGTGCGAGAGGCGCCGAGATCATCTGTGAGCTGGTCGGGTTCGGCATGTCCGGGGACGCTTACCACATCACCTCTCCTGCGGAGGGTGGAGCCGGAATGGCCCAGTGCATGCGCACCGCCCTTGCTGATGCAGGTCTCAACCCCTCCCAGGTGGACTACATCAACGCCCATGGCACCAGCACGGCGTATAACGACCGGTTCGAGACCCAGGCTGTGAAATCGCTGTTTGGCGATCACGCCTACAAGGTTCCGGTGAGTTCCACCAAGTCCATGACCGGGCATCTCCTGGGGGCTGCAGGCGGAGTGGAGGCTATTGCGGCCATCATGACCCTTGTCGACGACCGTGTCCCGCCCACCATCAACTATGAAACCCCCGACCCGGAATGCGACCTGGACTATGTGCCCAACACGGCCAGGGACGCCGAAGTGAACGTGGCCATGAGTAACAACTACGGTTTCGGCGGCACCAACGCCAGCCTGGTGTTCAGGAAATATCAGCCCTAGGAGTCTGTGCCCTCCCTGTTAAAAAACAGGGAGGTTCTCCGACAGACTCCTAGGTATATCAAGGAGTCCGAGTATGGTTCTCTGACAGACTCCCGGATCAACAAATGAAAAAATATTCAGCACTGATGATCGACCTCGATGGCACCCTTCTGGACATCGAGGTCGCTTTTTTTCTGGGCCCCATGGTCCAGGCCATGCACGGATGCTTCGAGGAACTTCTCACCAGGGACACCTTCACTGGCGGCCTTTTCCGGGGCATCGAGGAGATCATGGAAAAGCCCCGGCCGGAAGGTCAGACCAACCAGGAAGGGTTTACCGCCGCCTTCAGCATCCTGACAGGAGTTTCGCCTGAGGAGGTTGCGGGGAGGTTCGACAGGTTCTACAGGGAACTCTTCCCCACCCTTAACGGTCACGCCCGTCCCCGGGACGGCGCCGACCGGTTCGTGCGGGAGGCCTCGAAGAGGGGGTACAGGCTTGTCCTGGCCACCAACCCCATCTTCCCGACCTCTGCCATCGTGGAGCGGCTGAAGTGGGCCCGGGTGGATCCCGACCTGTTCGATTTTATTCCCGGTCTCGAAACCATGGGTTCGTGCAAGCCACAGGTCAGGTATTTCGAGGAACTCGCAGGCCGGATCGGATCCGACCCAGCCCGCTGCCTCATGGTGGGCAACGACGTCCAGCAGGACCTGCCCGCCTCGGATGCCGGGATGGACACGTTCCTGGTGGAAGGGCATGTGGTGGACCGGGGGACCGGAAGCCTGGAGCCTGGTGCCCGGGGAAGCTTCAACGACCTGGCCGAGATGTTGGGGTTGAGGTAAAAAAGGAGCCAGTAGCCAGGAGATGAGCCATTACGGAGGGCGTGGGAGGCAGTGCGTGGTGCGGAGTGCGGAGAAAGCCGAGTGGGAGCCGGAAGAAGAGCAGGCAATAGGCAATAGGCGATGGGCAATGGGAGGCATCCGATCTTGTCATTGCATGGAATCTGGAATAGCTCAGACAACAGTTGCTAAAGGGATTGACCTTTGAACGGGGATGAGCTGCCTTACAAGGACGTCACTCCGCCGAAGGAAAGCCGACGGCTTCCGGTCCTGCTCTTTTTCCTCACCGGTCTCACAACCACCTTCGCCGGGGCTCTTCAGCGCGGGATCAACCCCATGGCCGAACCCCTCGGGTTCTTCAAGGGGCTGCCCTTCTCCGTGACCTTGCTCGCCATCCTCATGGTCCACGAGATATCCCACTTCCTTTCCTCCAGGGCCCACGGAGTGCCCTCCACCCTCCCGTTCTTCATACCGGCGCCGTCCATCATCGGGACCTTCGGAGCGGTCATCCGCATGAAGGGAGCCATCTGGGACCGGCGGGCGCTTCTCGACATCGGGGCCTCGGGGCCCATCGGCGGTTTTATCCTCGCCCTTCCTGCCCTCATCCTCGGGTTCGCCATGTCCGAGGTCGTGCCCGGGGGAGGGCTCGGGGAGGGAGGCCTCGTCCTGGGAGACAGCATCCTGGTGGCCGCAGTGGGCAGAATTATTCTGGGTGAGATCCCGGCCGGCGCCGACGTCATCCTTCACCCGGTCGCCTTCGCCGGGTGGATCGGGATGTTCGTGACCTCCCTGAACCTCCTGCCGGTGGGACAACTGGACGGAGGACATATTTCCACGGCCATGTTTCCGCGGCATTCGATCACCGTCGCGAGGGTCGTCCACTTCTCCCTGCTTTTCATGGGGGTCTTCTTCTGGGAAGGCTGGCTCATCTGGGCCCTGTTCCTGGTGTTTATCGGGGTCCGCCACCCCCCGGTCCTTTTGCCCCACATCACCCTGGACCGGAAAAGGGTCAGGGTCGGTTACGCGGCCCTGGTCATCTTCGTGCTCACCTTCGTCCCGGCACCGTTCAAAATAATCTGATGTCAGATATCAGTAGCTATACACCAGTAGATAGATACCAGTAGACAGACACCAGTAGGCAGATTTCAGACAAAGTATTTTTGCTTTGTCTGGTTACTGGCTACTGATTACTGCCTCCTGATTACTGCCTCCCTTGAATCCGCCACGCTATTATGGAATAGTATCCCCATTCCCATGAACGCAATGAAGGAGGATTTTATCGTGAAGATCTGCAGGATATTTTTAGTGATCGCTGTCGCCGCACCCCTGCTTCTGACGAACTGCGTGGTCAGCAAGAAAGATTACCTCCTGAAAGAGGAGGAAGCCGACAACTGTTCCAGGGACCTCAAGATGCAGGTCGGGGAAAACCTGGCTCTGAGGGAGGAACTGTCCAGCTGCCAGGAGGATCTGGCCGCATCCGGGACCAGGGTGAATGAGCTCACGGGGAGCCTCGCACGGGTGAGCAGCGAGCGGGACGGCCTGTCGGGCCAGCTGACCACCCAGCAGGCGGTGAACCAGGAACTCAAGACCCACAACGACCGGCTCGGCAGCATCCTGGAGAAGAAGGAGATCAACTCCAAGGCCCTCATCCAGGAGACTATGGAGATCAACAAGGGCCTCCAGGGGACCAATGCCCAACTCAGGGAGAAACTGGCCACCAACGAGGCCGAGAGCCGCCGCATGAAGACCGACCTGGCCGCGGTTGAGTTCCGTCTCGGTGAGCTGGAAAGACAAAAAGAGGCCGAGCTGGAGAAGCTCAAGGCCACCTACGACGAACTTGTGGGCAGCCTCAAGGGAGAGATTGAGGCCGGCGAGGTGGAGATCCGCAGGATGAAGGACCGCCTGTCCGTCAACCTCGTGGAAAAGATCCTTTTCGATTCGGGCAAGGCCGACCTCAAGAGTTCCGGTATAGAGGTCATGAAGAAGGTGGGCACGCAGCTGGCCCGGATCGAGGGCAAGCGGATCCAGATCGAGGGCCACACTGACGACGTCCCCATCGGCGGCCGTCTGAAGGAAAAGTTCCCCACAAACTGGGAACTGGCAGCCAGCAGGGCCCTTGCCGTGGTCCATTTCCTCCAGGATGAGGTGGGCATCTCTCCCGAGAAGCTGTCGGGCGCCGGGTACGGCGAATACCAGCCGGCCGAAAGCAACGACACGGCCGAGGGCAAGGCGGCCAACCGCCGCATAGAGATCGTGCTCCTGCCGCCTTACGAGAGCATGAGCGAAGCTCAGGAATCGACAACGACAGCGGAATAACCGCACGTAGGTGCGTAATTGCGTGAAGCGTGATCGTTTAAGATCTCACATCTTTTATACGGAGAACGCATGCGCGCATTGACGCTTTACGCACGCACGAAATACCGGAGGTACCAATTGGCAACCCTATCCAACTACATGGTCAAGGTGACCGACGCGAAGATGCCGGAGGTGAAAAAAGCCCTCGAGGCGGCCGGTATCGAGGTCCGCAGCATCATCCAGGTCCACAAGGAGGAAACAGGCGCTGTGGAGGAAACGGCTGAATCCGTGGATGCGTAAAGGGTGTGTGCGTGAACCGATAGCGGAACAATGCAATAAAATTGACGCACGTACGCACACACGCCCATACGCACGCACGAAATAACAGGGGGTGATGGATGAAGATCAAGTACCTGGGGCACTCCAGCTTTCTTCTGACCACGGGAGACGGGACCAGGATCGTCACCGACCCGTACGAGCCGGGCTCCTACGACGGGGCGGTCAAGTACAGGCCGATAAAGGAAGAGGCGGACGTCGTCCTCATTTCCCACGGCCATCCGGACCACAACTACTCCGCTGGCGTCCCCGGGAGTTTTACCGTTCTGGACAAACCCGGCGAAAACACCGTTTCCGGAGTAAACATCCTCGGTGTCCCGGCCTTTCACGATTCTTCCAGGGGGTCTGAGCGCGGAGAGGTTGTCATTTTCCGCATCGAGGCCGACGGCCTTTCCGTCTGCCACCTTGGTGACCTGGGGCACACTCTGGATGGTGGGACTGTCGACAGCCTCATGCCGGTGGACATCCTCCTGGTGCCGGTGGGCGGCTTCTTTACTGTGGGCGGCGAGGAGATCGACGCCATCATCGACGCTCTGGAGCCGAAACTGGTGATTCCCATGCACTTTAAAACCGACGGTGTGGATTTCCCCATCGCCCCGGTAGAAAATTTCCTGTCCGGCAGGAAAGACGTGACGTGGGAAGGGGCGTCGGAGGTGGATGTGAGTGCTTCTGCGCTTCCGGAGGGCGTTCTGGTCCTGAACCCGGCGAATTTGCCACAATAAATTTTCCGTTGATTTTGGGAAAATTTATTGCTGACTCCATGCTCGGCACCCTGGCCCGGAGACTCCGGATGCTGGGGATCGACACCCTTTACCTGCGGAATGCCGCCGACAGCGAACGAAAATCCCTTGTCCGCTCCCAGGGCAGGATCCTGCTGACAAAGGACAGCGGGCTGGCCGGGGAACTGGCTGACAACGCGTGGCTGGTAAAAGGGGCCGATGTCAGGGAAGAGTTCCTGTCCATTGCTGAAAGGCTGGCGCTTTTCAGGGGTGAGATAAAGCCGTTCTCGAGATGCCTCGTCTGCAACAGCCTCCTTGAACCCATTGAACCTCAGAGAGCTGAAAACAGGGTTCCCCCTTACGTGTTCTTGTCCAGAAAAACTTTTTCAGAGTGTTATTCCTGTGAAAAAATTTTCTGGGAGGGGACCCACGGTGAGAGGATGGCAAAAGATGTGGAATGGATGAGAGAAATTCTGGAAGAGGGGAAGGGCGCGTTGGAGTAAGCGAGCATGGGGGAAGGCGCGGGTCCTGTAAAAGCGGCAAGAGCATTAACGCAAGGACGCGAAGAACGCAGAGAAAGACTAAATCTGGGAGAGAACGAAGGGAAACCTCAATCATGAAGGTTGACGGCATAACGCTATAACGTTATGATGTTATCATGAATGCAAAATCCAAGCGCGCCACGATCTATCTGGACCCTGAACTGCATCGAGCCCTGAAGCTTAAATCCGTTCAGGCCGATATTTCGGTCTCTGAGCTGGTAAACGAGGCGATCAGGGAAAGCCTTGCCGAGGACGTCGATGATCTTGCCGCCTTCGATGCCAGGGCTGCTGAGCCGAACCTGGATTTCGAAGCAGTAGTACGGGACCTTAAAAAGCGTGGCAGGATATAAGCTCTTCATCAAGCCTTCCGCGGTGAAGGAGCTCGAGGCGATCCCCGAAAAGGACCAATCCCGCATCGTCTATCGAATCCAGGGCCTGGCCGACAACCCCCGCCCCCATGGAAGTGAGAAACTCTCAGGACAGGATAAATACCGCCTGCGCCAGGGAAGGTATCGAATTCTCTACCAGATCTTTGACGAGGAGGTCGTCGTTGTGGTTGTAAAGGTGCCCCATCGAAAGAAGGTGTACAGGTAACTGTGACAGGGTCGCAAAAAGTCCAATCCGGGACTTTTCGCTCCACGGAAAGGGAAAAGCGTCGTTTTCCCTTTCCTTAC
>JARGFV010000046.1:18393-18693 GCA_029210545.1 bacterium | reverse complement strand
GGCGTGGTAAACTTCATCGAACCGCGTGTGTCGGCGGTTCGGACATCAATTCCAGGCACCAAATGAAAACGGCCCCGGCCGAGGGATCACGCCGTTGGCGTGGTAAACTTCATCGAACCGCGTGTGTCGGCGGTTCGGACATCAATTCCAGGCACCAAATGAAAACGGCCCCGATTGGGGCCGTTTCATTTGGTGCCGAGGGACGGAATCGAACCGCCGACACGAGGATTTTCAGTCCTCTGCTCTACCGACTGAGCTACCTCGGCATTTTGTTTTCCTACCCCTACATCAGCGAAGGAG
>JARGFV010000046.1:0-18293 GCA_029210545.1 bacterium | reverse complement strand
GTAGGGCAGAGGGAACCCGTCGAAGATCCCGCCATCGGCGGGACTCTACCGACTGAGCTACCTCGGCATTTTGTTTTCCTACCCCTACATCAGCGAAGGAGGTAGGGCAGAGGGAACCCGTCGAAGATCCCGCCATCGGCGGGACTCTACCGACTGAGCTACCTCGGCATTTTGTTTTTCCAAACCAGGGCTACCGATGCGGATCACGCTACCAGCGGGACTCTAGTCCCGCCATCGGCGGGAAGCTACCTCGGCTTGATAAGCCTTTCCTATCTATGACAAATGGCGAACGGTGTCAAGAACCCGAAATCCGTGTTCGGTTTAGACCCACCCGGATTTCGGGTCTAAAAAAGTCCCGGGAAACAGACCGAAACGGGTAACGCCAAGCAAGGACAGTTTATTTATTCTTCGCGATTTGCGCCAAGGCTGGGACAGGCATGTCGCTCCCGGTCCAGGTTTTGGTCTTAGTAATCGTTATCCTCCCCTTTCCACTTTCCACCTCTCCCGTGGTCCTGCCTTTTCCAGGGCACCTTCTTGAACCTGTCGTCATCCTTTTCGTACTTCTGGCGTGGCATGTCCCTCATCTTTCCCGGAACGCGGTCCACATCGGTGTAAGCCCAGGGTCCGTTGTAGCTCCACGACCAGTACCAGACACCCTTGAACCTGCTGTACCAGCGGTCCTTGTAGAAGTAGATCTCCTCCTGGGTTCCGGGGTAGGCGTAAACGCCCGACCGGGGGGTCTTGTACAGGTAGGGGGGGTCCTTGCGGCCGGATGTCGGCGGAGACTCGCTGTACCTCTGGCGCCAGTGGCCGAAGGGGACCTTGTTATACTCCAGGCGGTACCGGCTGCGGTAGTCTCCGTGCACGGGAAGGGCCCGGGGCTGGAAAAGGCACGGTTCCACCCGGGAGCCTGCGCCAGGTTCTACGACAGGCTCCTGGCCGCTGGTTGTTGCCGGCATGGCAAATCAGGACCGGATGGAAACCGGCGATCCGGCTTTTTAAGCACCAGTCTGCCCGCGGTCAGCTGTCAGCCATCACTCAGCAGGGTGCTCCTTCCTTTCAGGCTGCTATACTTCTGGATGATACCCTGTTTTCAGGAATGCCGGGCTTTTAGCGAAGTTATCAGGAACAGGTCACCACGGTGACCGTGGTGACCCGGACAGAAAAATCCCACGCGTGCCTGCGGGGAGGATATTTTTCTGCAGGGGGTGCGGCATGATCACCCGTAGAAGGTTCCTGGAGGGGGGGCTGGCCTCCCTTCTTGCGATCGACCTGCTGGAACTCGCCGGGTTCCCACCAGGGGAACCCGACGAACCCCGTGAGGCGCCGGAAATGAACATAAAAAAGGTCATGGCCGACAGGCGCACCGTGAGACAGTACCTGTTCACTCCCATCGAACCGGATCAGTTCAGGGCCATCCTGTGGGCGGCGCAGGGCGTCACCGACGCCGGGAGGGGTCACAGGACCGTCCCTTCGGCGGGCGCCCTTTACCCGCTTGAGGTATACGCCTTCACCGGGGAGAAAACCGTACTGGATCTAAGCGCCGGCATTTACAGGTTCGTCCCCGGGACCGGTAAACCGGAGAAGACAGGAGGGCAGGACTCGAGGGCACAACTCGCCCGGGCCTGTCTCTCCCAGATGTGGGTCGCACAGGCGCCGGTCTCCCTCGTGATCTCGGCGGTCTACGAACGGACGACCGTCAAGTACGGGAGGCGCGGCGTTCGTTACGCCGACATCGAGGCAGGGTGCGCAGCCCAGAACGTGTTTCTCATGGCTGTGTCCCTGGGGCTTGCCGCGGGTATCGTGGGGGCGTTCGAAGACGAGGATGTCCGGCGGTTGACCGGTGCCGGGGAAGGAAGCACGCCACTGCTTGTCATGCCACTCGGATACAGCGCCTGAAGGGCTGTATCCGAGTGCAAAGTTGATGGACTTTTTGCGACCCTGTCAAAGTGTAGAGTGCAGAGTGTAGAGTTTGAGCCCGAGGTAGATCGTCCAACAGTGTCTGGTGTCTAGCTCACTGCGCCTGTCATTGCGAGCCGATGCCAAGCGAAGCAATCCAGGAACCCGGGATCGCTTCATCCGGGTTCAATTCGCGATGACAAGCATGGCTGAATTCCAGGCTGGCGTTGCGTTCTGCCCGGAATGACAGAAGGTGGAAACCGCAGTCGAGGTTTTCCTCTGCACTCTGCACTCTGCATTCCAGGCGTGTCAGCGTTGTCTGACACGCCTGTGCCAGTCCTCGTAGGTGAACTCCCGGCAGTCGGGAAGTTCGGCGCGGTAGGTGTCCCCGAACTTCCGCAGGTCCTTCGGGACCTGATCTATGGAAAGCTCGTAGAGCATCCCCATGTAAGTTTTGCTCCAGTACCACGTGCCGCGGATCTTCCAGAACCAGACGTCCCGGAAATAAAGCACGTCGATGGGCAGGTCCGGCACAAAGGCGATCCCCTCGGCCTCGGCCACGCACACGAGTTCAGGCATCTCGAACACCACCGGCGGTTCGGCGGCGGAAGGGTCCATGGGCAGGGTATCCGCAAGGGGTTCCTGGACGGAAACCTCCGGCGCCGTGCAGCACGCGCCTGCCATCAGGACCAGTGGCAGAAGGACAACCGGCAGGAAAAACCTGGGCATATCTAACCTCCTCGCGGCGGGAACAGTCTCCTGATCCAGGAGCATGTCGGAAAACCCCATCAGGCTCCTGGATATAGTGTAACGGATAATAACGAACGAAGCGAGCAGGGCAAGGACATTCACCACGGAGTCACCCTTCGCCAGGCTCAGGGCAGGCGGAGAAAGGAGGAGGAAGGCAAACAACTCAATACCGGGAACTGATTAATCCACCACAGGGCACCAACCTTCGCATGAAGCTACGGCTGGCAAGCACAGGGTTTCACAGGGGAAAACATGGTGTCTGGTGGCTGGAGAATGAACAGGGTCTTGGGTCTGGCAAAAACCAGAACTGGCAGCGTGTCGGAAAACCTCTTGACACGCTGCTGTAAGTTTTTCGAAATGCCCCTTATTTTGGATGTTTTCCTGAAATAATTGGCATTTAGCAGGTGAAATGTGATGGCTATCTACCAAATATGCCATATGTTTTCCCGTTTTTCGCTGAATTGCCTTTCGAAAAACTTCAGGCAGGAGTCTGAAACGGTTAGTCCGACAGACTCCTTGCTCTGGAAGCTATGGCGGGACAAGCTGCGTGAGGCCGCTCTTACTGCACTAATCTCTTTCTGACCCCCCGGACGGCGAAAGAGAAGGCAACCAGGGAAAAAACCGCCAGCCAGGCGAGTTCGCCCGTAAGCTCCCATCCCACCCGGCCGGAGAAAAGGGAACGGCTGGCGTCAACGCCGTGGCTTAAGGGAAGGAACCACGACACTGTCCGCGCCCAGTGGGGCAGGTTCCCGATGGGGAAGAAGATGCCCGAGAACAGGAACATGGGGGCGATGGCCAGGGTGAAGTAGTAGGAGAAGAAGTCGTAGGAGGGGGACTTCGCCGTGACGATCATGGACAAGGCCGCGAAGAGCAGACCAATGAGGAAAGACAGGCCAAGGGCCAGCACAGCCCACGGACTGTGGACGAGCCCGAACAGGGCCATGACCAGGAGCATGGACCCGCCGGACAGAAACCCCTTGGTCGCCCCCCAGAGAACCTCCCCGGCCACGATCTCGTCTAACGCCACCGGGGTAGCCATGATGGCGTCGTAGGTCTTCTGGCGGGTCATCCGGGTGAACGCCCCGAAGGTGCACTCGAAAGTGGCTGAGTACATGGCGGCGGAACACACCAGCCCCGGAGCAAGAAACTGGATATACGGAACGCCGTCCACCGTCCCGACCATGCGGCCCAGTCCCCACCCCATGGCCACGAGGTAAAGGAGCGGCTCACCCAGGTTTCCGATGAGGCTGGCCTTGTAGAAGGTGGACCACACTTTCGCGTCGCGGTACCAGACGGTCACCACTCTCCATGTCAGATCGGGCAGGAGGCGGCCGCCCTTCCTGGCCATCACGGGCTGCCTCGGCCCGGCGAACTCCCTCATTCCCGCAGCTCCCTTCCCGTCATCCGAAGGAAA
Source organism: bacterium (assembly GCA_029210545.1). Taxonomy (NCBI): domain Bacteria; species bacterium. Next base: position 14,230 of record JARGFV010000046.1, on the reverse strand, counting down.
ACATCCTCAAGGCTGGCCTTCCTGTGAAGGACAGTCCGGTCAGCGCCTATGGTGAGCCGCGCCAGGATCCCGGCAGCGCCTGCCGAGTAGATGTAGACCGTGTCCGCCGAGCACTCCACCACGGCGCCCTCAGGCACGACTCCGCCGATAGCGTCAAGGCACTTCTCTCTGGTCTCTCCCGCCATCAGGCGGACTTCCACGACCTCTTTGCCCGCGTGCTCGGCGATGAGTACGGACGGGGACCCTTCCACGAGGATCTTGCCGTGGTCGATGATCACCAGGCGGTCGCACAGCTGCTGGGCCTCGTCCATGTAGTGGGTGGTGAGGAGCAGCGTCACACCCTGGGCCTGGAGGGTTCTCAGCTTCTGCCAGATGAGGTGGCGGGCCTGGGGGTCCAGGCCGGTGGTCGGCTCGTCCAGGATGAGGAGCTCCGGCTCGTTGATAAGGCCGCGGACGATGAGAAGCCGCCGCTGCATCCCCCCGGACAGCTGCTCGATGGGGCTTTGGGCGTGCTCGCCGAGCATGAAAAAGTCCAGGAGCTCGAGGGCTCTCCGGCGGGCCTCTTTCATGGGGATCCCGTGGTAACGGGAATACACCAGGAGGTTGTCGAGGACCTTCAGATCTGTATCCAGATTGTTGTCCTGGGGGACCACCCCTATGCGCGCCTTGACCTTGCGGGCGTTGGCCATCACCTCCATTCCCAGGACCGAAAGGGACCCTTCCGATACAGGCAGGTGGTTCGTGACCATGCGCATGGTGGTGGTCTTCCCGGCGCCGTTGGGCCCCAGGAACCCGAAGCACTGCCCCCTTTCCACGGCGAACGATATCCCGTCCACAGCGGTGAAGGAGCCGAAGCGCTTGGTCAGGTCTGTCGCGGATAAGACGATGGACATATATTTCTCATATCTCATATCTCATCGTAAGTGTACTTTTCGGTTTTGCAGGTCAAGATCGTTTCTGAGATTTGAGGGCTGCGATTTGAGATCAAAAGCGCAAACCGTATTCAGGCTGCACTCCCCACACAGTGGCGCCCGTTTTGAACAGATGCGCTTGCAATGAGTAACGATCAGCGCGTGGTACTCGTTGAAAAGGGCTGGGTCGGGCTCGAGGTTGTCCATGAACAGGGCCTGGACCTCATGGTACTTCGCCTTCTCACCGCAAAGCCCCAGCCGGGCGAAAAGCCTCAGAGTGTACGCATCCACGACGAACACAGGCCTTTCCAGGGCGTAAAGCAGGATCGAGTCGGCCGTCTCCGGGCCGATGCCTTTCAGATCGAGAAACTGCAGCCGCAGTTTCCGGGTATCGGCGGCCTGCAAAAAATCCAGGTCCCCCCTGTATTCCCGGATGAGGAACAGACAGAGATTTTGAAGTCTTTCAGCCTTTTGACGGAAATAACCGCTCGGGCGGATGATCTCCTCCAGCTTTTCTCTCGTCAGTGAGAGAAAAGCTTTCGGAGTCATGTCGCAGGACTCCTTGAGGCCTGCGACGGCCTTTTCGACGCCGGCCCAGGATGTGTTCTGGGTCAGGATGGCGCCTGCCATCATTTCGAAAGGGGTATCGGCGGGCCACCAGTCCTGATGTCCGTACGTGGTCAGGAGTCGGGTAAAAATATGTGTCAGGATAGAGTTATTTGTCATTGGGGAATGTTTAATCTCAGGTCTTAATTACGATCGTTCCCGCGATCTTGTCGTGCCAGGCCTGTTTTCTCCGGTCCCAGATGGCCCACAGGAAACCCAGGCAGAAGAAGAAGGAGCTGATGATATACCCGAAGGCCCTCAGGAAGGCCATGCCGTAGGACAGATCTTTCCCGTCCATGCGGACCACCCTGACCCCCATCACCATCTTGCCGAGGGTCTGCCCGCCCCCGGCAGTGAAGAGCGTGAAATAAAGGAAGAACAGGATCGCTGAAAGGCCCATGGCGGCATCCATGCTCACCATGTCGCTCCGGGAGTCTCCGCCGAACCTGTAGGCGAACCGGACGATATCGGCCAGGATGCTGAGGACGATCCAGTCCAGCGCGAAGGCAAAAAACCGGCGGAAAAAACCTGCTGGCTGTAAAACGGGTGGATCGGGTGTCTGGACCGGGGCATCACCGGTTTCCGACTGCCCTGCCCCTTCCTGCCGCGGGCTTGCCGCCTGCGGTGAGTCCGGCCGGACTGAACGGTCGAAGGGCTGCAGGCAGGTTGCACAGACATTAGCGCCGTCATCGGGCGCGCCGCAGGAAGGACAGGTACTCGTTGCCATGATATTGACTCCTGTTCCAAATTCAAGATTCAAGATCCAAGATCCCCCCACAGATACTGCAGCAGGGTCACCCCGGCGGTCACGGCCGTCTCGGTGCGCAGGACCCTCGGCCCGAGCCCGGCGGCGATCGCTCCCTTCCCTTTCAACATCTCCGCTTCCGAGGCAGTCAGCCCCCCTACCGGCCCGATGATCATGAGGCACGATCCTGGACGTTTAACATCGGACGCGTCAAGGGCAAGGGACCGGCCTTCCTCTTCCCAGAAAAGGACCGCCCGGTCGTAGTAGCTGACACCAAGGTTCTCGATAGCCGTCGGTTCAGTGATGGACGGAAATTGTGCGCGGCCGCACTGCTTGCAGGCGGACGCGATCACCCTCTTCAGCCTTGGGAGCCTTTTCCACTGCGCACCGGGCCTGATATCGGTCCGCTCGGTGAGGAGGGGGATGAACCGGGTGACTCCCAGTTCCGTCCCTTTCTGAAGGGCCCAGTCGAACCGGTCACCCTGGACAACACCCATGGCCACCGTCAGGGAGAAGGCAGGCGCGGGCTCCTTTGTTGAAGAGACGATATCCAGGACGGCCTCATCCTTTCCCATGGTCCTGAAGCGGGCCTCGTAGAGGGTCCCCTCGCCGTCCACAATCCTGGCTTTATCGTCGGGTTTCAGCCTGAGGGTCGTTCTCGCGTGGCGAAGTTCGTCGCCATCCAGGATCGCGGAACCTTCGGCGATTCCGGATGGATTGATGTAGAAGGTAGGCAGAGACATAAATCAGTCCAAAGTCCAAAGTCCAAGGTTCAAAGAAAACTCCTCCATATCAAAATCTGATTCGTGAAACGTGAACCGTAAAACGTGGACCGTGAACGGCGAAACGAAACACTGTTCACCATTCACTATTCACTATTCACCGGTCTTCCTCCTTTCCGTGACGGTCTCCCCGCCGATGCCCCAGTTGTCCGTGTCCACCTCGTCGATGACGACCACGGTCGTGGCGGGGTTCTTGCCGAGAACATCCGCCAGCAGCCTGGTGACGCCCTCGATGAGTTGGGCCTTCTGTTGGACAGTGGCTCCTTCTCTGGTGATCCTGATATTGACGTAAGGCAAGGGGACTCCCTCCGGGGGGAAATTCAAATGGTTCATCTGGAAAATGCGTACCTTGGTGGTATCACGCCGGATCATTTAAAAGCTGTTAACCACAGGGTACACAGGGTAACACGGGGTAAGGCATTTAATCCGGGAAAGGATATTAAAACCCTTTCTTGACGTTTCTCAACCCTGTGAAACCCTGCCTGCCCTGAGCAAGCCGCAGGCCCTGAGCCTGGTCGAAGGGCGAAGCGCGTCGAAGGGTTGAGCGGCCTTCAGCCGGCCGCGCTGTGGTTAGCTGGCCTTTGTCGCAGTTACCGGAATTGCCCTCTGTAACCTTGAGTTTGGCCATTCTTCGTCATATCCTGTTGGCACTCTACCTCGAACGATAGGTACTCATTTCCCGGAAGATCCGAATTTTGAATCAATTCGTGCTGCTCAGGGCCGCCGCACACCACACATCCTCCTCCAATACTTTCATCGGCTCCAGACCGCACCGTGAAAAAGCCTCGAGGACCTGATCCTTCTCGTTTTTCATGAACCCCGATATGATCAGCTTTCCTGACGGCTCCAGTGTCTGGCTGATCGCGGGGCTCAGTCTTTTGAGCAGGGAAGCCGAGAGGTTGGCGGTGACGACCCCGTAGACGCCTTCGGCCGCTTCCACGCCACCCTCCACGACCCGCGTCCGATCGCTGACCCCGTTGGCTTCGGCGTTGGCGATGGCAACCTCGACGGCTACCGGATCGATATCGGAGGCGCAGACCTCCCCCACCCCCAGGAAGGCGCCGGCGATAGCCAGGACACCGGAACCGGTTCCCAGGTCGAACATCCGAAGGGGCAATCTCCTTCCTGTCGCCTCGTCCAGCAGCACCAGGCACATTTTCGTGGTCCCGTGGCTTCCTGTGCCGAAAGCCAGGCCGGGATCCAGGACGATCTGGGCTCCATCCACCGGCTCACACCACGTGGGCCGCACCACCAGGCGGTCAGATATGCGCACCGTTTTGTGCTGTGCCCTGAACACCGACATCCAGTCCTCTTCGGGCACATCAACGAGACCCGGCACGGTGTCGGGCGGGATCTCCCCCGCGTTCGCGAGGTCGTCGATCCAGGAATGGATGCGCAGGATATGATCCTCGCTGTTTTCCGGATCCAGATAGGCATCGACGGCGACCGCATCACCCTCCTCCCGGATACACACCCCCCTGCCTGTCAATAACGCGAGAAAATCCGCCAGGGGATCGACCAGGTCCTGCGGCACCCTCATGGTGACTTTTTTCCAGATCCGCTGTTGCATGGGGGAATAATAACACAAGACAAGCGCAGTTTACGGTTTACGGTTAACGGTTGACAGTAAAAGCGAAGGTTGCCGCAAAATGCACTTTCCGTGAACCGTAAACTACCCGAAATCCGCCGCTGATCCAACCAGCGGCGGATTTCGGGTTCCTGATTTCGGGTTCCTGTCGGATTTCGGGTTCCTTGACACAAATGCCGGTGGAACGTAATCTGCTTTATTCCGGCCCCGGTGTAACGCCGCGGAAGTGAAACCATTTCTGGCGAGGTGAAACCATTGAAAATCCGCCATATCCCAACCGGCAGGCAGCGCCGGAAACAAAGGGCCAAGACAGCCGCCAAGTTCCTGCTCCTTCTCATGGCGGCAGGAACGGCCCTGGCGACAGGCGCCTATTTCTATTTCAGCCTCAACCTGCCCAAACTCAAGGGCATCGACGATTACCGTCCATCCCTGCCCACGATCATGTACGACCGTGACGGCAACGAGGTTGCCAGGTTCTTTACCGAGAACAGGGAACTCGTCTCCATCGACCAGGTGCCAAGACAGGTGATCAACGCCATCCTGGCCATCGAGGATTCCAATTATTACGAGCACAAGGGGATCGACTACCTGGGGATTTTCCGCGCCTTCGTCAAGAATCTGGAGGCCCGACGGGTCGTCCAGGGGGGCAGCACGATCACACAGCAGGTCGCCAAATCCCTGCTCCTTTCCAACGAGAGGACATATTCCAGGAAGTTCAAGGAGGCCATCCTCGCCCGCCTGATCGACAAGGAGTTTACCAAGGACGAGATCCTGGCTATCTACCTGAACCAGAGCTACTTCGGGAACGGAAGCTACGGCATCGAGACGGCGGCCCTGAACTACTTCCAGAAGCATGTCTGGGAGCTCTCCACACCGGAGATCGCCATGCTCGCGGGACTTCCCAAGGCGCCCAGCGCCTACGATCCGACGAGGAACCCCGATCGTGCCAGGGACCGGCGCAACCTGGTCCTGGAGCGTATGGCGGAAGAAGGGTTCATCACCGAAGCCGAGAAACGGGAAGCGGCGGCCCTGCCCCTCGGCCTTGATCCGTCAGTGCGTGACGCGATGGACCCGGCCGCCTATTTCGCCGAGGAGGTCCGGCGGCACCTTTACGACACCTACGGTGAGGACGCCCTTTACCGTGGCGGCATGAAAGTCTACACAACCATGGACAGCCGCCTGCAGAAGTTCGCCCAGGACGCGGTCCGTAAAGGTATAGAGGAACTGGACAAGCGCCAGGGCTATCGCGGCCCCATCCAGTCAGTGGCGTCGGATGACATGCCCCAGGCCATCGAGAACATCAGGGCCGGGAACGGACTGGCCGAGACCGTTCCCGGAGTGACCGCCCAACTGCCGTGGGAAAAAGGCCAGATCTTAAAGGCCATGGTCCTGAGAGTGGACAAGGATGGAGCGGACCTGGACCTTGGCGGCGTTGCCGGCTACCTTCCCCTTTCACAGATGAAGTGGGCGAGACCCTTCGACACTTCGGTGGACGACACCGAGGTCGTCGTGAAAAGGGCCGACGAGGTCTTAAGCACCAGCTCGCTCATCGCTGTGCGTTACCTCGGGAGCAAGGATCCGGAAAAGCGCCTGCTGTTCGCCCTCGAGCAGGAGCCCCTGGCCGAATCGGCCCTGGTCTGCATAGACGCACCCACGGGGCAGGTCCTGGCAATGATCGGTGGTTACGACTTTAACCGCAGTGAGTTCAACCGGGCAACACAGGCAATTCGGCAGCCCGGTTCCGCCTTCAAGCCCATCGTATACAGCGCTGCCATGGACAACGGGTTCACCCCTTCCTCCATCATCGTCGACTCCCCCATCATCTACGATGATCCCTCCCAGGAACTCAAGTGGAAGCCTGCCAACTACTCCGAGATGTTCTACGGGCCCACAACACTGAGGACAGGTCTCGTCAAATCGAGAAACGTCATCACCATAAAGCTGGTTCAAAAGCTGGGGATCCAGACGGTGATCCAGTACGCCAAGCGGTTCGGTTTTCAGCAGGAACTCCCTGAGGACCTCTCCATCTCCCTGGGCTCCATGGGACTGACCCCCCTGGGCCTGACCACCGCTTACACCGTCTTTGCCAATCTGGGCCTTCGAGCTTCACCCTGGTTCATCATGAAGGTGCAGGACAGGGACGGCAACCTCCTCGAGCAGGGGGGAGCCGAGATGATCCGGTCCCTCTCCGAGGATACCGCCTTCGTCATGCAGAACCTTCTCAGGGGGGTCGTCCAGTCAGGTACCGGCTGGCGGGCCCGGGCACTGGGTCACCCCTCGGGCGGAAAGACAGGAACGAGCAACGACATGATCGACGCCTGGTTCATCGGGTTCACCCCGAAGATCGTGGCTGGGACCTGGGTCGGTTTCGACGAGGAAGCCACCCTCGGCAAGAACGAGACAGGGTCCAGAGCCGCCGCTCCCATCTGGGTCGATTTCATGACCCGGGCCATGGAAGGACAGCCTGTCCTGCCCTTCCCGCCCCCGCCGCCCGGTATCGAGATGGTGAAGGTGGATCCCGACTCGGGCCTTCTCGCCGGCTCAGGCGCTGACAGGTTCCTCTACGAAGCTTTCAAGATCGGGACAGCCCCACGGGAGTACGCGAGGACCCCCGGCCGCGCCGGAGGACAGTACGGCGGCAGGACCTACACTCCCGGCTACGTACCGCAGTCCGATGTCCCGGGGCTGCTGCCAAGGGATTTTTAACCGCTATGCGGTTAAAAATCCCTGCCAGGTTGAAAAAAAGATGAGATTCAAGACCAACCCTTTAACGGGAAAAATTCTTGCCATTCTGGTTCTTACCGTGGTTGCCGGCTGCCTTCTTTTTCGGGACGCCGCCCGGGCTGACACCGCTTCCGCCATCACCGTCCGGTACGCCGGAAGCGTAAACAAGGGCGCATCCCTGCTCCTTCGCTCCGGCATGGTCGACCTTGCTTCCCTGCTGGAAACCTTCGACCTGAGATCCAGCATGGAGATCATCGGTGACCGGCTCGACCTTGTCGGGGAGAACGGCTCGTGCAGGCTGCTCATCGACTCACCACTCATCCTCTCCCGTGGTCTTTTCGCTGTCATGTCCGGTCCCCTGCATTCCGTCAACGGTCGTCTGGCACTGCCGACGGATTTCCTGACACGGGCCCTGCCGGCGCTCACCGGGAGATCGGTGTCTCTCAACGCGACAGGCTCCACCCTGGAGTTGGGGGAAAAGGGATCGGGCAGGTTCGAGGGAAGGCCGCCCGGCAGCCTGGAACGCGTCGCGTCTTTTATCCGGAGGGACCAGTACATCCCGGAGGAGGCAGCCCTGCAGGAACCCAGAGGCCTTTCGGTGGTTGTCCTGGACCCGGGGCATGGCGGCAGGAGCATCGGCGCCCAGGGCAGCACCGGTACGCTGGAAAAGGAACTGGTTCTCAGCGTGGCCGAAAAGCTGAAGAACCTGATAGAGGAGGGCCTGGGGATCAAGGTGGTGTTGACCCGTACTGCCGACTATTACGTTGGGCTCAAGGAGCGCACGGCCATCGCCAACAACAACGGGGCCAACCTGTTCCTGAGCATTCACGCCAACGCCACCTTTCGAAGGGACATCGACGGCTTCGAGACGTACTACCTGAACCTCAACTCCACGGACCGGGACGCCAGGAAATACGCGGAGATGGAGAACAAGGCCCTTGGAATCAAGGGGGATGAGAACGACAAGGCGCTGCTCGAAGCGATCCTCTGGGATCTGGCCCAGACCGCTTACCTCCAGGAGAGCAGCGTCCTTGCCTCCATGGTTCAAAAAAGCCTAGTGAGCAACCTCAAGGGCAAGGATAGAGGGGTGCGGAAAGCTCCCCTGGCCGTGCTCATGGGTGCCCGGATGCCTGCTTCCCTCGTGGAGATCGGCTACATATCCAACCCCGAACAGGAGGTCAGGCTCAACCGGGACTCGCACCAGGAGCAGATCGCCCGTGCTCTTTACCGCGCCGTGGAAAGCTACCACCGGGGCCTTCTGCGCGGTGAGATCAAGAGGACAGGGAAATGAGAAAGGGCTTTATCGTCGCTGCGCTTCTCGTGGTGGTGATCGGTGGCCTCTACGCTTACCTCCGTCTTTCCGTACAGGGAGGGGGAGGGGCAGGGGAGATCAGCCTGTCCGGGTCCGAGGAGCCTTCTTCCGACACTTCCATGACCCGGGAGGTGGACCTGTATTTCGCCGACAGTTCCGGCAGGAGACTGGCGCTGGAGCGCCGGGAGGTTGCCGGAACGGGCCGGCAGGGGTTGTTGCGGGCCGTGATCGAGGAACTGGTGAAGGGGCCCGTCGGTGAGGACCGTGTCCGAACCCTGCCGGAAACCACACAGGTCAAGGCCGTGTACTTTCAGGATGCCACCGTGTGGGTGGACCTGGGAGCCAGCATCGTGGACGAGCACCCCGGAGGCGCCTGGACCGAGGTCCTCACCGTTTACTCCATCGTCAACACGATCACCGAGAACTTCACTGAGGTCGATCAGGTGCAGATCATCGTTGACGGAAGGGAGAGGGAAACCCTCGCCGGCCACGTGGACATCAGCGGCCCTCTCCCCGGCAGGGTGCAGCTGCTGTCGGGGGAGTGGGAATAATTCGTCCGGCGGACGAATCATGAAGGGGAGACGCGGTGCCGCGGAGACACGGAGAAAGAACCTGACAATCTTACCCAATACATACGCAACGCTTTGTAAGTGCTGCAAATTATTTATCATGCAATCCTGGACCATGCCTTCGTATCTCTGTGTACAGGAATTTCGCAAATGACTCCACCCCGCGTCCCCGTGTCCCAGTATCCCAGTGTCGTAATATTGGCTCTACCCCGTGTCCCCGTGTCCCCGTGTCCCCGTGTCTTGGAGGCTTACCCGTGATAAAGCTCGGCATCTTCGACAGCGGTATAGGCGGCCTCACCGTGTACCGGGAGGTTCGGAGGGCGCTTCCCGGAGCCGATATCCGGTATTTCGGAGACACGGCCAGGGTTCCTTACGGGACCAAATCAGCCAGGACGGTGACTCAATACAGCCTTCAGATCGCCAGGTACCTGGCAGGCCAGGAGGTCGACGCGGTCATCGTGGCGTGCAATACCGCCTCGGCATACGCCATGGACGTCCTCAAGGACACTCTTGAAATTCCCTGCTTCGGGGTCGTGGTACCCGGAGCAAAAGCCGCCGTTGACGCCACGCGAAGCCGCGTGGTCGGGGTCCTCGGGACCCGGGGCACCATCTCCAGCGGCGCCTACCAGAAAGCCATCGCCGACCTCGACCCCGCAGTGAGCGTGATCGCCACCCCGTGCCCCCTGTTCGTACCCCTGGTCGAGGAAGGGTGGTTTACCGATCCGATCACCCAGGATGTGGCCATCCGGTACCTGGAGCCGCACCTCGACGCCGATGTTGACACCCTTGTTCTGGGATGCACCCACTATCCCATGCTGAAGCGGGTCATCTCCATGGTCATGGGTAACGGGATCACCCTCATCGATTCGGGCCAGGAAACGGCACAAGCGGTCAAGAGCCACCTTGAGGAAAAGGGGTTCACGGACGACAGCGCCCCGGGGCAGGACCTGTTCGAGGTGACCGATTCACCAGGCAGGTTCGCCGATGTGGGGCGCCTGTTCCTGGAGCGTGAGATCACCGGCGTCACCCAGGTGACTATTGTGGAGGGGGAAGAGGACTGACGGCTTTAGCCGTCAGTCACTTTCTTTTGTCTGAATGACAAAAGAAAGGTCACGCCAGAGGCGTGACGAGGGGGAGAAACGGAGAGGGGGCGAGGGGGAGAAAAACCTCGCCCGATCGATGACCTTTGGAATCTGCCCTTCGACCTTGCTCATGGCCCTGAGCTTGTCGAAGAGGAAAATGGATTCTGGAATTTACACGGAGAGCCACATAATGGGTAACAAGAACGACAAGGACCTGACTTTCAAGCTCGGCGATCTGATCAGGCCCGACGGACGCAGACCGGACCAGAGCCGCCCCATCAAGATCACCAGGCCCTACCTGATGCACGCCGAGGGAAGTGTCCTCGTGGAGGCTGGCAATACACGGGTGGTCTGCAGCGTTTCGGTGGAGGAAAGGGTGCCGCCGTGGCTGAGGGGAACGGGACATGGATGGATCACCGCCGAGTACGGCATGCTCCCCCGCTCGACCCAGAACCGCCTCAACCGTGAGACTGTGATCAAGACCACCGGACGGACCTACGAGATCCAGAGGCTCATCGGAAGGGCCATGAGGGCTGTCATCGACACCACCGCCCTGGGCGAGCGGACCTACTACGTGGACTGCGACGTTATCCAGGCCGACGGGGGCACCAGGACGACGGCGATCAACGGCGCCTTCATCGCCATGATGGACGCTCTGAGGAAAATGAAGGAGCAAAAACGGCTCCGGAAGATCCCCGTGGAGGATCATCTCGCCGCGGTGAGCATCGGTATCGTGGACCGCCAGACCCTCCTCGATCTCTGCTACATCGAGGATTCACAGGCGGACGTGGACATGACCCTGGTCATGACGGGCAGCGGGAGGCTGGTGGAGGCCCAGGCGGGGGGGGAAGGAACCACCTTCACCCAGGACGACCTGATCAGGCTCATCGCCGAGGGAAGCAAGGGGATCAGGGAGATCGTGAAGTGGCAAAAAGAAATTCTAGGTGAGTTGCGTTAATGAACTCACCGGGAATTTCTTTTGTTTACAGTTAACGGTTTACGGTTTACAGAAAAATCCGAACCACCAATGCCATGAAAATCGTCCTCGCCACCAACAATCGCGGTAAAGTTACCGAAATCAAAGCTATCCTCGATAAACACTCGGTCGAGGTGCTGTCCCTCGCCGATATCCCGGGCGCCCCGCCATTGGTGGTGGAAGATGCCGGCACCTTTGCCGGCAACGCCGCATTAAAGGCCAGGGCTGTCGCTGCCTGGGCCGGGATGCCGGCCCTGGCCGACGATTCGGGCCTGGTGGTAAAGGCACTGGGAGGGCAACCCGGGGTCCACTCCTCCCGTTATGCCGGCCAGGACGGTGACAGCGAGGCCAACATGGCCCTGTTATTGGAGCGCATGGCCCACGTGCCGGAATCCGGGCGCATGGCCCACTTCGCCTGCGTCATGGTCCTGGCCGCCCCCGACGGGCGGACCTGGGAGGCGGGAGGGCGTGTGGACGGCCTCATCACCTTCCAGAAGAGGGGGCTCAAGGGTTTCGGCTACGACCCGGTGTTCTTCTACATCCCCGCCGACAGGACCTTTGCCGAGATGACCGTCGAGGAGAAGAACCGTGTAAGCCACCGGTTCCGGGCCCTCGAGGCCCTGGCGAAGATGTGGGAGGAGATCGAGAGGAAGCTGCGCAAGAGCAGTGAACAGTGAACGGTCCGGATCGGGGTTATTGCTTCTTTACACTTCACACCTTACGTTTCACGTTTCACCCTTCACGATTCACCGTACTGTATGGATATTGCTCCTTGGATTTTGGGTAATGTTTATGTAAGGTACTTCGCCTCGGGGCGTGGCGCAGTCTGGTAGCGCACCTGCTTTGGGAGCAGGGGGTCGGAGGTTCAAATCCTCTCGCCCCGACCATTTTTTCGTCCACTATTCGACCCTGCTTGGTGGACGAAAAAATGGTGGACTATGTACTATGGGCTATGAACTATGGAAAAACGCGATTACCCATAGCACCTAGTACCTGGCACATAGCTCTACGACGGTTGCACCGTCGCTTGCGCCCGTAGCTCAGCTGGATAGAGCAGCGGACTTCTAATCCGCAGGCCACAGGTTCGAGTCCTGTCGGGCGTGCCAATACAAAAAAAGAGCCTTCCCAGTCGGGTGGGCTCTTTTTTTGTATCTGATTCTGACGCGGACTCGAACCTGGATATGGTGAGAAGTCCTGCTTGCCACGGCGTAGCTTCAGCGAAGACGGGCTTGTCACGCCGTAGCTGCAAGCGTAGGCGGAAGCCTGTCCCCCGACTTGTCCGTCGTAGCTCGAAGAGCGAAGTCGGAAGCTGGGACGCCAGTCCGTAATTAGCGAAGGGGAAGTCCTGGATGAGGATACTACTCCTCGTCCGGTAATTCCAGAATCCTGACATCCTCAAGATCCACCTCACGCCCGGCGGCCTTTTTGGCAAGGACAAGGTCTTCCCTGGACACGACTTCGAACGACTGCCCCTGGTAAGCGAGAGTATTACGGCGCCCCCAGGAATCCGCGAACTCAATGCCGGGCGTACGGGTCTGAACGTCGATCCTGACCCTGTCGGAAAACACGGTTATCTCGTGTTCCAGAAGCTCGTTTACGGAGATATCTCCAGCTGTTGCTAATCCGGCATCCAGTAATGCCGCAAGCAGGTTGGAAACGTTTTTCTCAGTGGGATCGATAAGGATGTCAAGATCGAAGGTAGCCCGAGGGACACCGTACAATACTGCGGCAATTCCCCCAATAACAAGGTAACGAACGTTATGTTTTTCTAACGATTCGAAGACTACGACCAGGCGGTTGATCATCTTTTAGTCCAGGCAGATCGGGGTTAATGGAGAGGGCAAGGTCCGTATAAGAACACAGAAGCTCCATCCTTTCCGTAAGGGACAGGGAACGAAACCAGCGGGCCTTGGCCTCGATGGCCTCCTCACCACGGCTGTGAGATATTTTCCCTTTCATATCAATAAATTATCAGAAGAATACTCTGCTGACAACGTCTAGCTACATATTGACGGATTCGACATACTGCCTGATCAGCCGCGCTACCCGGTCACCGGGTTTAAGGAACTGGACCCCCGCGCCGTGGGATTGCTCCCCCTTCACGGTCGTCGTCCACCTGATGGTGCCTTCCAGGTCGATGGCCGGACTTCTCTTCTGGCCGGCGACAATGACGACAGGAGTGTTGCTGGTTCGGGGGTCCGCTTTAAGGCTCAAGCATAAACAGGGAATCATCGACCAACAGGAGAGTTTTTTCGCGGCATCAAACCTCCCGGCCAGGATCGGGATCGTAACCCCTGGAGACAGGCCGCCCGCGCTGCCTGTCCACCGTCTTGTCCATCGTAGTCACGCCAAAGGCGTGACGAAGATGGAAGCCTGTCGAGGGGTGTGTTGTAAACATTTATATGCTTTAAATGGCGGCATTGTAAGCTAATTCCCCGATTTGGCAAAGCATGAGGCCAACAGATGATCAACGAAGGTATCTGGAAACCCAAAAAACGCAAATATCCCAAAGCCTTTCAGTTGCGTGAACGGCGCTCACGTTTCGGAGAACTCATCCAGATCGACGGCTCACCCCATGACTGGTTCGAAGGGCGGGCTGAATCCTGCACCCTCATCGTTTTCATCGACGACGCAACCGGGAGCCTGCTCTACCTGCGTTTCGTGCCCTCTGAGACCACTCAGGCCTACATGGAAGCCGTGAGAGCCTGCCTGAAACGTTATGGACGCCCTGTGAGCCTATATTCAGACAAGCACAGCATCTTCCGGATCAACACCAAAGAAGCCGTCTCCGGCAACGGCTTGACCCAGTTCGGCAGGGCTCTTGATGCTCTGGACATCGAAGCCATCCACGCCCATACCCCACAGGCCAAAGGACGTGTCGAACGGGCCAACCAGACCCTCCAGGATCGCCTGGTCAAGGAACTGCGCCTTGAGG
>JARGFV010000045.1 GCA_029210545.1 bacterium | reverse complement strand
CCAGGACCGGCGTGTCAAAAACAGACCCCTCAGACACCCCGACCGGAGGCCGGCCCAAACCAATCGCGGATTTCGGGTCTAACCTCTTGACTTCCAAAGATATTTTAGATAGCCTTGCTTTTATGCATTGTCACCTGAACCTTATGCGGGAGGGACCATGACCAAGGCTGAACTCATCGAGGCTCTCGTGGATCGGATCGACAGATTAACAAAAAAGGAAGCCGAATTGATCGTCAATACGGTTCTCAAGAGCATCTCCGACTCCCTGGCGGACGGGGATAAGGTGGAACTAAGAGGGTTCGGGAGCTTCAAGGTGAAAGACAGGAGATCCCGGGAGGGCCGCAACCCTAAAACGGGTAACAAGGTGTCAGTGGAGGCCAAGAGAGTTCCTTACTTCAAGGCCGGCAAGGAGTTGAGGGAGCGAGTAAATAACTGACGTTATTTATGCGTATGGATTTTTAAAAGGAACCGGATGCTGTCCGGTTTTTTTCGTGATACTGCTTTTTATTAATTCCAGTTTTTGGCATAGTTGATGGACATGTATAAAATCCATCAGGATTGGACGGCAAGCGAAGCTTGTCTGATACAATTCCGAGAACTTCAGTTCTTGGAATTGTATGGAGGGAATATGTCCGGACATTCAAAATGGGCCAATATCAAGCGCAGGAAAGGCGCGCAGGATGTCGTGCGCGGCAAAATATTTACGAAGCTCAACAAGGAGATCATGGTTGCGGCCAAGATAGGCGGGGGGGATCCGGATGGCAATCCGAGGCTCAGAGCCGCTATCATCAAGGCGCGAGCCGCCAATATGCCCATGCAGAACATCGAAAGGGCTATCAAAAAGGGGACAGGAGATCTGGATGGCGTCAATTACGAAGAGATCACCTATGAAGGGTACGGTCCAGCGGGTGTGGCCATCATGGTTGAGACCCTCACGGACAACCGCAATCGAACCGTATCCGATGTCCGATACACCTTTACGAGGCATAACGGAAATCTCGGGGAGACGGGGTGCGTTTCGTGGATCTTCCAGATGAGATCCTATTTTGTCTTTTCAAGGGAAGATACTGACGGCGATACTCTTGTGGAGATCGCTTTGGAAGCCGGCGCGGAAGATATCACGGAAGAAGGTCAGGATTTCGAGGTCTACGGTCCACCGGAGAGTTTCGATTCCCTGAGCAGCGCTTTCGACAAGGCGGAATTGAAATATCAGGTCGGTGAAGTTACCATGATCCCGCAGAATACGATCAACCTGGACGAAAAGCAGGCAGAGCAGACTCTCAAGCTGGTGGAGTCCCTCGAGGACAACGATGACGTCCAGAGGGTATACGCCAACTTTGATATTTCCGATGATATCATGGAGAAGATGTAGTCCTTAATGCGAGTTCTGGGTGTAGACCCGAGCCTGCGATCCACCGGGTATGCCGTCCTCGATGGAGATCGCAGATCACAGAAAGTCCTCGAATACGGTCTGATCAAGACGAACGGGGAAGATACCCTGGAACACTCCCTACTCCATATCGCCGATGCCATCGAGGGGGTAGTCAGGGAACACTCCCCTGATTGCCTCGCCATCGAGAACATCTTTACCGCCAGGAACAGCCGGGTCGCTCTGCAGCTGGGTCACGTCCGCGGTGTCGTCATCCTGGTGTGCCAAAGGTGCGGACTCGACACTTACCCTTACGCCGCGACCAGGATAAAGGAAACGGTGGCCGGTTACGGCAGAGCTTCCAAGGAGCAGGTACAGCACATGGTTGTCAGATCCCTGGGACTGGTGGAGACGCCGCCTACAGACGCCGCCGACGCCCTGGCAACCGCGCTGACACATTTTCAATGGCACCAGGAGATTGTCTCAAGATCCTGACAATCTCCTGGAAAAGGTATTCTGTAATTTCAGACAAACTGCCGGGAGAGGACAACCCCTTGATCGCCCTCATCAAAGGTAAACTGGCCGTGAAAGACCCTTCCGGGACGGTCATCGTGGACACCGGAGCTGTGGGGTACCGGTTGTTCGTGTCCCTGAACACCCTCGTGGACCTCCCCGAGGGTGGTGAGGAGGTTTCCCTGCACGTGGTGACGGTGGTTCGCGAGGACGCCTTCACCCTTTTCGGGTTCAGCCAGGCTGAGGAGAAGGATCTATTTAACCTCCTGGTCCAGGTCAAGGGGATCGGACCCAAGGTGGCCATCGCGCTGCTGGGCGGGCTGAAACCGTCCGATCTGAAAACCGCCATTGCCCGTGAGGATTCCGCCTGGATCAGCACCGTGCCGGGTGTGGGGAAGAAGACTGCCGAGAGGATCGTTCTCGAGCTCAAGGACAAGGTAGGCCCCTTATCTGACACCGGCGGGTCCGTGATCACCGGTGTGGACGAACAACTTCTTTCCGACGTGCTGTCCGCCCTGGCCAACCTCGGCTACCAGAGCTCCCAGGGACGTAAAACCGTGAGGAATGTTCTGGAAAGGGAAGACGGGCCTAAAGATTTCCAGGGAATCATCAGGGAATGTCTGAAAGAACTGAGTGGGAGAAAAGGGTAATTTTAAAATTCAAATTTGGAATTCGGTTATGACCGATGAACGCATCGTAACTCCCCGGCAGATCAACGATGAAGCTGCTTTCGAGGCCAATATCCGGCCGAGGCGCCTTTCTGACTATGTCGGCCAGACCAAGGTCAAGGAAAACCTGAAGGTCTTCATTCAGGCCGCTCTGGAACGCAAGGAGGCGCTGGATCACGTCCTGCTCTTCGGACCGCCCGGATTGGGCAAAACGACCCTGGCCAACATCCTTGCCAACGAACTTGGCGTCAACATCAGATCCACCTCCGGTCCTGCCATGGAGCGCTCCGGAGATCTCGCTGCCATCCTCACCAACCTCGACGAGCACGGTGTCCTCTTCATCGACGAGATCCATCGCATGAACCGTACTGTCGAAGAGGTCCTTTATCCGGCCATGGAAGACTTTGCCCTGGATCTCATTATCGGCAAGGGCCCCGGCGCAAGGACAGTCAAGCTGGACCTGCCGCGGTTCACCCTCATGGGCGCCACAACGCGCATGGGCCTTTTGTCATCGCCCTTCAGGGACCGTTTCGGCGTCGTGTGCAGGCTTGAGTTTTACTCGGTTCAGGAGCTTAACCGGATCGTTACCAGGGCGGCCGCGATCCTGCAGGTGAAACTGGTTGACGATGCCGCCGATGAGCTGGCGAGGCGCTCAAGGGGGACACCCAGGGTTGTCAACCGGCTTTTGAGACGGGCACGGGATTTCGCCCAGGTTGAGGCCGAAGGGGTTATCACCCTCGAGGTGGCGCGTCACACACTGAAGAGGCTGGAGATCGACGAGATGGGGCTCGACAACCTGGATCGATCCGTTCTGCTGACGATCATTGACAAGTTCGGTGGCGGGCCTGTTGGTATCGATACGATTTCCGCCGCTGTGGGGGAGGAGAGGGACACCATTGAGGACATCTGCGAGCCGTTCCTTCTCCAGGAAGGGTATCTGCAGCGAACTCCTCGTGGTCGTACTGCGACAGAGGCTGCCTACAGACATCTCGACAGAAAGCCCGGAACTGAAGGCGGGCAGGAGAAACTGTTCGATTGAGGGCGACCACGAGGAGTTCGCTGAGTGCAGAGTGCAAAGTGCAGGGTGCAGAAGAAAAAACAAAACCGGAGCTAATGCTCCGGTTTTGTTTTCTACTGCCAGTGACCCTGAAGCCCTGGCCTTCAGGCCGGGGAGTGGGTCACTCCTACTTCCACACTTCTAATTCCAAAGACGTAGGCGTCACTTCCTCTACGAACACCCGGAGTTTCCCGAAATCCATCCCGAGGATCTCGTCGGAGAACCCTTGGGAGGAAGTGTAAACCTCGAAAACCTGGGAGGTGGAGTGAGGAGTGAAAACCGGATTTTCGAACCGTCCGATGAACCGGGACTGCACGAGAAGCGAATGGAGGAACTGCTTCTGGTCAAGGAGACTCATGTTCACATAGGTGAAGGTTATACGGAACGGCTCAAACAGGTAACCTATGCTTTTTAGCTCCGCCGACAAACTGTCGATCGATATCCTGACGTCCCGACTGACATACCAGGTGCCGTCAATGAGCATCTCCTGTTCAGCGACAGTCTCGAAAAAATCACTGTAGCTGAGGCTGGACAGGAGCTTGCTCAGGGAATCTTTTGTGTCGAAGGGGTCACGATCCAGATGGATCCCGTCACCAGCAAGACAATCTGTAGCAGAATCGTTGGCAAAAAGGTTGATCCCGAGCATGCGAAGGGCTCCGGAGACCGCGATCCTTGTTGCGTCTCTTTGCGCAAGGTCGCGGGTCAGCACCGTCTCCTGCTCCAGGCTTTCATTTCCGGTAAAGCTTTTCCGCCAACCGCTTTCGTCGAAGAATCCGCACAGCGCGGCTTTACCCACGACAGTGATCATTTCGCTTCTTTCAACAATACGCGGTGCGGAAACCTTCGTGTCCGTCTTTCCCGAAGCCAGATCCTCGATGATTGAAAGGAGGTTCCTCTCACCTTCCGTGTCAAAACCCCGATGATAACCCGCGATTTTCCCCTCCCGGTCAATGAGTATGAGAGTGGGAAGAGAGGTGACGCCGAAAGCGTTGAACACTTTAGCGTTCTCGTCATAAAGAAGGGGATATGTTATCTTTCCACGGAACTTTTCCAGTCTTTCGAGGAACCGGCGGATCCGGTCTGTCGTTACCTGGAGGTCCTCGTTGACAGCCATGATCACGAGGTCCTGCCCCCGGTACTTATCCTCGAGTTTCTGGAGGGCCAGCATCTCGTCGACACAGGAATCGCAGTAGATCGACCAGAAGCTCAGAACGGTCGCCGAACGTCCGATCTGGCCGGTGAGGCCGAAAACAGCTCCTTGGATATCGTTCAGGGTAAAAACCGGAGCTTGAGATCCCACTTCCAGAGGCGCTCCCGGAACGGGAGATCCATCCCTCTTGTCCTGGGCGAAGCCTCCAGCCGGCAGGAGTATAAGTAAAAGGACACTTATACAGGTATTTAATCTTATATTCATGGCTGGTTCCTCATCAGCTTCGCCGACGTGCCGATACCTCGCGGGTACCTCAGTGAATAAGCTCAGTGACTGAAGACGGTTTAAAGGAAAAGGTCCTGCTCAATTATGATAGCACAAATGCTCAGGGCCGGTGCAGCATCTCTTTTTATACTCGCATCGGCAACCTCCTCGCTGGCTGCGGACGCAGGAGTGGTGTGTTCAACCGCCGTGGTCAAGCGTGTGGTGGATGGAGACACCCTGGAACTTGAGAGCGGTCAGCGAGTGCGGCTCCTTGGTATCGACACCCCCGAAAGAGGGGAGTCCATGGCCGACGAAGCTTCGGCCATGCTGGAAAAACTCATCGGCTCCAACCCTCTGGAGCTTATCAGCTGCAGGGATACCGATCCATACGGACGACTCCTCTCTGTCGTGCGGGCCGACGACGTCAATGTGAACGTGGCTCTCATCCGGGAGGGCGTGGCTCTTCCGCTCCTCATTCCACCTTGTGGATCAGAAATATCCGACGAGATCCTTCGAAACGCCTCCATCGCGGCAAAGAACGGAAAGGGGCTGTATAGCGGTGAAGCCATCAAGGTGGTGTCTCATCTGGATGCTGATGATCATATCGGAAGCCGCGTCATGGTCCGTGGGAAGGTCCTTGCGCTGCACAGGGGGCGCAAAGCGTGGCACCTGAATTTCGGCGAGGATTACAGGACCGATTT
This sequence comes from bacterium, assembly GCA_029210545.1. Classification (NCBI taxonomy): domain Bacteria; species bacterium. The sequence continues at coordinate 13,109 of JARGFV010000045.1, read as the reverse complement.
TACCGCGGTGCTTTTCGATGAGGGACGCAGCAGGTTCAGGGAGTTTGACATCGACCCGGGCGATCTGGTGGGAGCCGAAGTTCTGGTCATCGGCAAGGTGAAGCGATATAACGGACCGGAGATCATCCTTCGCGGGCCCGATCAGATCCTTGTACTGAATCCGGACCCTGTCAGTGGTTCACCGACAGGATCCAGGTGAAAGGAGAACAGTTGAGGAACGTCCTGGCCCTTCTCATTTTGCCGGCTATGGCCGTGGGTGCGATCATCGTTTTCGGTGGTATCCCAATCGATCTGCCATTGGACACGTTTGTGTCAAATGTGACAAATGGTCATCCGGCGTTGGAACTGAACGCACGGGGTGTCGAGGAGCTTGCTTCCGGGAACCCGGTGCAGGCAGTTCAAACGCTTCGGGAGGCCGTGGGGCTGGAACCGGGGAACGCCTTGGTGAGGAGAAACCTCAGCGTTGCCCTTGCCCGGATCGCGGGGGGATCCCTCGATGACAGGGAAAAAGCCCTGGAACTTTTGACTGAATCGGAAGAGTTGTGGCCGGTTAACCCGGAGGTTCTCGACGGCTTTTCGACACTGCACTTCCGGGCCGGACGATACGAAGAGGCGTTAGAGTACGCACGTAAATTATATAGAAGGATGCCCGACAGGGCGGACCTCGCCGAACATGTCAGCCGCCTTGAGGGAATGGTAGCGTCCAGGGAGGGGATGGTCACGGAGGACGGGGATAATTTCCGCCTGCATTACAGCGGGCAGAGAAAGCTCGAATATGAAGGTGAGATCCTCGCTTTACTCCAGGACGAAATGGATTCCCTGACAGCGGCCCTGGGGATCTTCCCGGCAGATCCGGTGGATGTTCTTGTTTTAACCGAGGAACTCGGATCGCGCGCCGATCCCTTCGAACCCTCTCTGGAAGGTCTGTATGATGGGCAGATCCGCCTGTACGTCGGTCAGGGCATTGATGACAGGAATAAACTGGCCCTTACAGTTAGGCACGAAATGGTCCATGCCCTCCTTCATCGGGCCGCTGGCAACCTGCCGTCGTGGGTCCAGGAAGGACTGGCACAGAAAGTCGGCGAAAACCAGTCTCCCGACCACATCCAGGCGGTGCGGGCTTACATGGTCCGGGAAATGGGAAAAGGGTATGCCATCAACCTGGACGATCTTGACCGGAGCTTCATCACCATGGACCCGGAACACCGCATGCGGTCCTACGCTGTGAGCCTTCTTTTCATGGATCACCTCGAGGGCAGGTACGGCCGTAACTTCATCCAGCTTTTCGTGTCCGAGCTCACCGACGGCAAGGCTCCGCTGCAGGCTGTCGAATCTCTGACGGGGGAAAGCCTCCAGCAACTGCAAAATTCCCTCACCAGGAGCCTGTCCGACTCGTAAAATGTCTCAAAGAGTCTATTTCAGAGCTTTGGAGTGAAGCCACCCAGGTAAGCATTAACCGGATGGAACAAATACTCAGGAGCAAAAGCCATGTCTCTGGTCGCCATCGTGGGAAGGCCCAACGTGGGAAAATCCACTCTCTTTAACCGGCTCATCGGGAGGCGACAGGCTATCGTCGAGGATATCCCCGGGGTGACGCGGGACAGGAATTACGGGGCGGCCAACTGGCTGGGAAGGGAGTTCACCGTGGTGGACACCGGGGGGCTCGATCCCCTGGCCGAAGAGGGACTTTTCGCACTTACCCGGCAGCAGGCGCTAAACGCCATCGAGGAGGCCGACCTCATCCTGTTCGTCCTGGACACGAGATCCGGTCTCGCGCCTGCCGACGACGAGGTGGCCCGGCTCCTTCGACGCTCCGAAAAACCTGTCCTGGTGGTCGCCAACAAGGCAGAGGGGCAGCTCCGCGAGCACGAATCGGCCCAGTTTTACAGCCTGGGACTGGGAGAAGTTTACCCCATATCTGCCCTTCACGGAACCGGTGTCGCCGAAGTCCTGGACGAACTGATCCAGGTGCTCCCTGACGAGGAGATGTCGCCCGAGGTAGAACACCACATGCGCCTGGCGGTCGTAGGCAAGCCGAATACAGGAAAATCAACCCTGGTCAACAAGATCCTTGGGGAGGACCGGGTTCTCGTCTCCGATGTGCCGGGTACGACAGCTGACACCGTTGATACCCTGGTGGAGAAAAACGGCAAACGATACCTTCTGGTGGATACGGCCGGTGTCAGAAGGAAGGCGAGGGTAGCCGGATCGATCGAACACTATTCTGTCCTGCGCGCTCTGGCAGCCATTGAGCGGTGTCATATCTGTCTCCTCATGGTGGACAGTTCCGAAGGGCTCGTGGACCAGGACCTGCGCATCGCCGGCCTGGTCAATGAAAGGGGGCGCGGGCTGGTGGTTTGCCTCAACAAGTGGGATCTGGTGGAAAAGGATCACAAGACCTTCGACCAGATGGTCAAGGATATCCGTGAAAAACTTTTTTTCTTTCCCGATGTCCCCGTCATATCCATTTCGGGTCTCATAGGACTTCGGGTGGACAGGGTTTTCGAGATGGTGGATAAGGTCTTCGCCCAGGCGTCAAAAGAGCTGTCGACAAGGGAAGTCAACGACACACTGGAAAAGGCCATCGCACGTCACCAGCCTCACCTGGTTCGCGGACGCAGGCTCAAGTTCTATTATGCCACCCAGGTGGGGACCCATCCGCCGGCTTTCGTCATCTTCACCAACCGCCCCGGCGAGATCAAGGACAGCTACATCAGGTTCATAGAAAGGACCTTCCGGGAGACCTTCGGTTTTGCGGGAACCCCCATCAGGTTATTTTTCCGCCGCGGGCGGGAGGACAGGCACAAGAAATAGTTAAAAGTGGAAAGTGGAAGGTAATTATATTCTCTTTGGACATTGGACTGCAGTTTTGCGCGCCTACCTAGATATCGAAACAACCTTCGACAACCAGATCAGCGTGGTGGGAATCCACATCCCGGGCCGGGAGATGATCCAGCTCATCGGCGGCCGTGTCACCGATCTTTCTATTGCGCTGGCTCTGGAGTGTGTCACGACCGTCATCACCTTCAACGGGGCCTGCTTTGACCTGCCGTTCATCAGGCGGATCACCGGCCTGGATCTCCGCGACCTTGCCGGGCACCGGGACCTCCTCCGGGACTGCCGCAAGAGAAGACTGAAGGTGGTCTCAAAAAGGTGGAGGTCCTGCTGGGGATCTCCCGTGATTCCGGCATTGTGGACGGACGCGTGGCCCCGCGCCTCTGGCAGCGTTGGGAGAACGACGGGGACACAGAAGCGTTAAACTTGCTACTCGAATATAATAAAGAAGATTGTGTCAATCTTGAGGTTTTCGAGTCATTCCTCGATAACATTGACTGATTTGTGGACCGAAAAAAGGGAGAAGGACAGGCGGGAGGGAGATGGGAGGAGGGGAAGAACAGACTGAATCCACCCTCGCTTGGGCAATGGCGGGACAAGTTGTTTGAGGTTGTTTTGACAGCTTTCACAGGAACGAAAAAGCCGGAGCTTTCGCATCGGCCATGGTTATTAGCTGTTAGCTTTTCCTTCGCACTTCGCACTCCGTACTTCGTACTGCCAGGAATTGCTAAACCCCGAAGGTTTCTAATTCCTTCAGCAATTCTTTTCCGAGTTCCCTCCACTCCTGCAAACTTACAAACAATGTCTCGAACACCTGCTCGGATTCGTTCACCGTCAGCATCAGGGTCCGGCTGCCGTCCTGGTTGACCTTTGCCGTCTGGGACAGGCGGTAGCTGATCTGGGTCATGCTGTCCGCAGACGCCGAGATAACCCCGGTCTTTTCCTTCTGCTTGTCGGCGCCCTCCTTGAGGGCGGTGGCCACCTTGTGCACGCTGTCGGCCGTCTCGACCACGCTGACGGCGGCGTCCCCCTGCCTGGCAGTTTCATCCCGGATGAGGAGACTGATCTCCCGGGAATGCCGGAAACTGTCGTCTATCCTGTTGAATACGTCTTCCACCTTCCCGGTGTTTTCAACAGCCGAACTCACGGCCTTCTGGATCTTTCCCGTTCCCTCCATGACGGTCTCGATGTCCTTTTCAAACCCGTTCATGGCGTCACGGATCGACCCGGTGGACTCTTCAACACCCATCGAAAGTTTCTTGATCTCCTCGGCGACGACCGCAAAACTTCTCCCCTGGGAACCCGCCTGGGCCGCTATGATGGAGGCGTTCAGTGCCAGGAGCTTTGTCTGGTCCATGACCTCGTCGATGATCTGGATCGTGTTCTTAACAGTATCCGACCTCAGCCGGAGATCGTCCACGGTCATCCTGAAATCGCCGGTGACCTTTTCCAGGGACTTGATACCTTCCCGTGTATCGTGAAAGATTTGGATCCCCTCGGCAACCTGCCGGTTGGTCAGTTCATCGGCTTTGGCGGATTCTTCCGAACGGGCCCTGATCTCCTCCAGCACCTCCTGCATGGAGCGTGCGACCACCGCCACCTGGCCCATGGAGCCCATGAGTTCATCCATGTTCAGGGTGATCCGGGCACCGGTGCTGTCGAGTTCCTTTGCCGTGCTGTTCCCCTCGTCGGCGGAGGCAAGGATCTGTTCCGCGTCGGCCGTCAGGGAATCGGCCGATTCGCGAAGCCGGGTGATCGAATCGGCCAGCTTCTGGAGTTCACTGGAGTACCTGTCGCGCTTGGCCTTGATCGTGGTGAACGCCTGCTCCATGAGATCATCCATCCGCCGGATGCCATGGATGAGACGGATGTTGGATATGGCTACCGATGTCTGATCGGCCAGGACCTTGATGATGTCCACCTCTTCATCGTTGATGGGAGATTTCTTGAACTTGTTGTCCACCGCAAAAAGACCGACAGCCTCTTTTCCGTCGTGGAATGGGATAAGCATGAAGGAGACGCTTCGAATGGCCTTGATCTTGTCATAGGGAGAGTGCAGGCGGTATTCCGGCTTCATTTCACTCATATCCTTGATGACGTAAGGTTTGTCCTCCTTAAGGGCAAGCCAGATGATCCCGCCGGCTTCGCTCATGGGGATCCTGATGTTCTCGATCGGTTCTTCGAGGTTGCCGCGCGTCTCCACGCATTCGAGCATTCTGTTCTTGTGGTTGGCCCGGAAGATGTTGACCCTGTCGAAATCGAGGACCTCGCTGATGCCGTCCGCGCAAAGTTTGAACACCTCGTCAATTTTACCCGAACGCTGAATGGCAGCGCTGACCTGGGTGATGCCTTTCATCCTCCTGTGGAGGGTGAAGAGCCTCTGCTCGAACATCTCCTCCTTTGCCAGGAAAAGCTTGTGGGTCTCGGACATCCGCTTTTGTTCGCTGATGAGCCTAAAGTCCTTTCGGCCCACCATGAATCCGAAGATCCCCATGATGATCGAAGTGCCGAAGAACATGTAAAGGAGCATGAAGCCGCTTCGGGGGGTACCGATGAGGATCTGGCGAAGAAGTGCTAAAAAGGAAATTTCTTCATGGGACGTCAGGAGGAGTTCCAGGACGATCCAGCCCAGGGGGGCAAAGATCCCCAGGATCAGACCTGTAAAGGCGTAATGAAGTGACCTGTTGTCGATCTTGCCCACAAAATCCAGGATCCTGGACAGATGGGACGTTTGTTGGGACAATACGTTACCTCCTGGCATACTCAATGGTACAAAACTGTAATGAAAATATCCTATTTGACACGATCCATCAAGAATTAATAAAATAGCGTTTTATTAATCATGTCAGATCTCCAATGGCATATCAACCTGAAGACCCCAAATCCGCGAGGTGACTGTCCACCAGAGAGGGAAGCCTGATCCCTTTTGAAAACTCGCCCAACAGGGCCAGACCGGCATGGGAAGTAATGGCATCTTGGGTCGTTTCAAGTTTGATGACTTCGCAAAAAGTCATCAACGCGCCCCGCGCGGGGCGCCCAAATCAATGACCCACACCGTAAGTCATTGATTTGTGAGGAAAGGGAAAACGACGCTTTTCCCTTTCCCCAGGACATTAATGGGCCAGGAAAAGTCCCGACTGGACTTTTTGCGACCCTATCAAGTTTGAAACGTAACTTACCGCGCCAACAAGGTTTTTTTATCCCCAGAATCGCGAAAATAAAACCAATCGCGATTCTGGGGTGAAGAACCTTCCCTGTGAAGAACCTTCCCTTGACGGCTCAGTGGAAATGGCCAATACTTCAGGAATTCGCAAAAAGTCTACAGCTGCGTGCGCAGGTTCTCCGACAGGCTCCTGGTTCGCCCTGAAAAATTCCAGATCCAACGCAAAGGGGACTATTGATCATGATCTCAACCGGATTTTTTGAAAGGCTTTATCTCGGAAACTCCCTCGCGAACTGGGCGGCCTCGCTGGGAACGGCGGTCATTATTTATCTGCTCATCGCCCTGTTGCTTAAAGTTGCGGGGAGCAGACTCGAAAGGTTTTCAAAAAGCACCCGGAACAGTTTTGATGACCGTGTTGCCGATCTCCTCAAGGTCAGGACCCGACGGGTCCTCATGGCCGGCCTTTCCCTTTACGGGGGGTCCACAGTTCTTGTTCTTCCGGTCACTATCGGGTAGGTGACGCGATCTGTCGCTTTTCTATGCATCGCGGTTCAGTTGGGTATATGGGGCAACGGTGTCATCAACTTCCTGGTGAGCAGAAGGGCCGCAAGTGACAGTGGAGAAAGGTTGAACCTGGAGGCCTACTCGGTGATCACCTGGATGGCCAAGGCCTCCCTCTGGATCATCGTGGTCCTGCTTGCTCTCAACAACCTGGGCATCGAGATCACCGCCCTGGTGGCGGGCCTTGGCATCTCGGGTATCGCTGTGGCCCTTGCCTTACAGAATATCCTGGGTGATCTTTTCGCATCCCTTTCCATCGTCCTGGACCGGCCCTTCGTCATCGGTGACTATATCATCGTTGGTGAACAGATGTGGACTGTGGAGCATGTCGGGCTCAAGACGACAAGAGTCAGGAGCTTTTCCGGCGAACAGATCATCTTTTCCAACACCGACCTTCTCGGGAGCCGGATCAGGAACTACCGGCGAATGGACGAGAGACGGATCCTCTTCAATGTCGGTGTGACCTATCAGACAGGGGTGGAGAAACTGGAAAGGATCCCTGACATGATCCGGGAGATCATCGGGAACATGGATCAGGTCCGGTTCGACCGGCCCATTTTGCCGGTTTCGGGGCCTATTCCCTGGATTTCGAGGTTGTCTACTGGGTGCTGGACCGGGACTACAACCTTTACCGGGACATCCAGCAGACAATCAATCTGAGCCTGTTCAGGAAATTAGGGGAACAAGGGATTGAGTTTGCCTATCCCACCCAGACCTTATTCATTGAGAAATAATGTCGAGCTGACAGCTGAAAGCCTGCAGCCTACTTCCGGAGCTTCCTTGAACCGTTTTAGACGATATATGAGAAAGTTTGCTGTGGAGCGGGAAAAGGTTCTTCTGCCCGAATCGATCCACTGTCCCGCACTGGAGGAGGAATGGCCGGTCCATTACCACCCGACGGCCAGTCCAACCGTCCAGGCAAGGTGCAACGGAAACGGGACCCTGGTTGTGTCGGGGAACACGGCAGACGAACCGGCCGTCCGGAAGGCTCTGCTCAGATGGCTTGGCAGGGCAGCGAAGGAGTCCCTGGTTCCATGGATCGCCGAACTCGCCGAGATCTCTGGCCTTTCCTATCAAAAGGTGACCATCCGGGGCCAGAGGACGCGGTGGGGAAGCTGCTCGACTACAGGTACGATCAGTCTCAATTTCAGGCTCCTGTTTCTGGAACCGGATCTTGTGCGTTACGTCCTTCACCACGAATTGTGCCACACGGTTTACCCGAACCACTCACGGGACTTCTGGGCAATGCTGGAAACCGTTGAGCCTGATTGCAGAGCTCTCGGAAGAGCAGTCAGGGGGGGGATGAAGGTTGTGCCGGAGTGGGCGAAGAACAGTCCAAAGTGCAATGTCCAAAATCCAAAGTGGACAAGATAGTACGGACTCCAGACCCCAGCTCTTAAGTGCTTCGGGAAACCCCCCGGCTTTGCCGGGGGTACGTGACTTCCCAGTTCTAAGCTGAAAGCTAATCGCTTCCAGCTTTTCTGCTGTACCCGTAACTCCCCAGTGCGTCACCGCTTACAGCCCTGTAGGTTTGGTCCAGAGGGCAATATCCGAGGGGGTCGATGAGGGCCATGTCCAGGTTCCCATCGGCGTCGAAGGCCTCCTCGGCAATGTGGGTGGCCACGATCTCTCCCAGGAACATGTCGTGGACCCCAAGGGGAACGATCTCGGTCACGCGGCACTCGAGGCTCACCGTGCATTCGTCGATGAGGGGAGGGGACACGATGCTGGCGGGTGTGGGTGTCAAACCCGTTTCGGCGAACTTGTCTACCTTCCTGCCCGATACGATCCCGCAGCTGTCAACCTCCCGTACGATCCTTGAAGGAGGGATGTTGACCACGAACTCGCCGGTCTCCTTGATGATCCCGTGGCTGTAACGGGAGGGACGGATGCTGATACTCACCATGGGCGGATCGGAGCATACAACGCCGGTCCATGCGATGGTGATGATATTGCTGCGGCCTCCACGGTCCTGGCAGGTCACGAGTGCAGCCGGTACAGGGGAAAGGACGGTGGAGGGTTTGATCGATCGCTTTTTCATGGGAGCTCCTCACTTTATGAGAAGGAAGAAGGAAGAGGTGAAATGCTGACACACAGCTAAAAGGCACCAAACAAAAGCCTTCTTCATCGGAAAGGGAAAAGCGTGGTTTTCCCTTTCCTCACGGGGGCTGCTGTAATATCGCCAAAGTCCGGGTAAGACTTTGGCTCAACGGGAACCGAAAAGCGTGGTTTTCGGTTCCCTCACGGATCGAACACACAGCCATTGGCACTCGATCCGGGCGCCTCTCCCAGGCGCGGCTGCTTTCATCGGTCATCGATCCGGGCGCCCTTCCCAGGCGCGGCTTGTCATTGATTTGGGCACCCCGCGCGGGGTGCGTTGATGGACTTTTTGCGAGTCCATCAAATTTCAACGAACCTATACTGCCGAATGCAGTTCCGCTTTACTTAGGTGATAACATCATGAATTCAGCGGGTTTCATTTTCAAGAATATTGGTTATATTTTGTGAGTTGACATTGACTTGAAATATGAAATCTGAATTTTGAAATTGAGGTATTCAAATGAGCATGTACAGCGAAAAGGTCATGGACCACTTCCGCAACCCCCGCAACGTGGGCGAGATCGAGGACGCCGACGGTATCGGCGAGGTGGGGAACGCCTCGTGCGGCGACATCATGAAGATCTACATCAAGGTGGAAGATGATGTCATCAAGGACGTGAAGTTCCAGACCTTCGGCTGCGGCAGCGCCATCGCCACGAGCAGCATGGTCACCGAGATGGTCATGGGCAAGACGTTAGGGGAGGCCGAAGCGGTCAGCAACAAGGCCGTGGCCGAGGCCCTCGACGGCCTTCCGCCCAACAAGATGCACTGCTCCAACCTGGCGGCCGACGCCCTGCACGACGCGATCAAGGATTACAGGGAAAAACATGGGAAGTGAACCGTGAAGCGTGAAATGTGATCCGTGAAGCGTGAACCGTGAACCGTGAAACATGGACCGTGAACCGCCTGTCAGCCGTCTCTCTGGACTTTGGACTCCGGACCCTGGACTCTGGACCCTGTTCTTTCCCCCCCCGTTCTGCTATCTGATTGTTCATGACCAACCTGGAACCCGGAACCCGGAAGGTGAAACCCCGGGACATCACCGTCCTGGTCGCCATGTCCGGCGGCGTGGACTCCTCCGTGGCCGCGGCCGTCCTCCAGGAACAGGGGTACCGCGTGGTTGGGGTCACCATGCTCCTGTGGCCCGAGGACGTTCCCGGGGCCGAGGAGGGGTGCTGCGGCACGGTCCACCTCAACGACGCCCGGTCCGTCTGCAGCAAGCTGGGCATTGCCCACTACACCCTGGACCTGCAGGCCGAGTTCCTCTCCGACGTCGTTAGGCCCTTCGTGGACACCTACCTCGCCGGCCGCACCCCCAACCCGTGCATCCGGTGCAACGAGCATCTGAAGTTCCGTCACCTCATTCGCAAGGCCAGGGGAGTGGGAGCCGACCTGCTGGCCACGGGCCACTACGCGCGCATTGTGGGAAAGAACCCGTGGAGACTTGCCAGGGGAGCCGACGACCGAAAGGACCAGAGCTACTTCCTGTTTACCCTCCGTCAGAAGGAATTGGCACGTCTCCTTTTCCCCCTGGGGAACATGAAAAAAGATCTGGTCCGACGGAAAGCCGAAGCTTTCGGGCTTCCGGTTCACGCGAAGGCTGAAAGCCAGGAGATCTGCTTTGTTCCAGACGGGGGACTTCGGGATTTCATCCGGGAGAAGGGGGCCAACCTGCCAGGCCCGGGGAAGGTGGTCGATACCGGGGGGAACGAACTGGGTACCCACGAAGGAGCCTGTTTTTACACCGTGGGCCAGCGGAAAGGGCTTGGCATCGCAGCTCCAGAACCCCTTTACGTGATGCGCATCGACGGGGCAACCAACACGGTGGTGGTCGGGAAACGGGCGGAATCCGCTTTTCCGGGACTGAAAGCTTCCGGTTCCACCTGGATCGAAGGGCATCCGCCGGGAGAAAGGTTCACGGCGTCCGTCCAGATCCGCCACCGCCACACGCCGGCGCCCTCGACCGTTACGGTCAACGGGGACGGGTCTGTGGACGTCATTTTCGACGAGCCCCAGCATGGCGTGGCCCCGGGCCAGGCGGTGGTGGTGTACGATGGGGAGTATGTCCTGGGAGGCGGGTGGATAACGGAGCCCATGGCTCCGAGTAAACAGTAGACAGTTTACAGCTTACCGAAAATGCGCTCTTCACTATGAACTGTGAACTCCACCCTTTAAACCTTTTACTTGCTTGTGGTGTCCATATATCAAGCAGCGTGGAGAGATCTTACGGTACGCTGCCGGGAACAGCGATGAAATGAGCGACGACGGCAGACTCGAACAGGAACTGGTGGCCAGGGCCAGGAAGGGCGACGAGGCCGCTTTCGAGAACCTCGTCAGGATGCACCAGAGACAGCTGTACGGGTACCTTTACAGGTTATCGGGGAACGTGGACGACGCCATGGAGATCACACAGAGCGCTTTTGTCAAAGCCTACCGGTCTATCGGGCGGTTCAGGGGCGACTCCTCCTTTAAAACGTGGCTTTTCAGGATCGCCTCCAACACGTGGAAAAACACCATCAGGGACCGGTCCAGGAGAAGAACGGTTCCCCTGGATGCGCTGCCGCTCTCCTCGGGCCGCGATCCGCTCGATGATGCCGTCCAGAGCCAGGAGCGGGCGATGCTGGCGGCTGCCGTGAAAACACTGCCCCCCAGGCAGCGGCAGGCGCTGGTCCTCAGGACCGCGGAGGGCTGCTCCTTCGACGAGGTCGCCAGGATCATGAACTGTTCCACCGGGGCCGCAAAGGCGAGCTACCACCACGCCGTGGGCAAGCTCAAGGCGATCCTGAAAGGAGAAAGACAGTGAACAGCTGTCCCAGGGAACTGCTGCCCGAATATTACCGGAAAAGCCTCGCGCCGGAAGAGATGGAGACGATCAACCGCCACGCAGCCGGGTGCCCGGAATGCTCGAAGGAACTTCAGATCCTGGCATCGATGGACAGTTCCGTCCCGGAACCACCCGCCTCATTCTGGGCCTCCCTTCCGGCCAGGGTCACGGAAGAGGGCCGATCCCGGCCCGCGTGGACCATGGCAAGGCCGGTCTGGGCCGGCGGGATCGCCGCTCTCATCCTTGTCGCCGGACTGTCCCTTTTCCTCAGAACCGGAACGGAGCGTTCCCCAAACGGCGACCTTGGGACTTACAGCTCCCCGGCGGCGCTCTCCCTTGGCCTGGAGGAGGAAATCCTGTTCCTTTCGGGTTCCGAGGTGGCGTTCATCGATGGATTTCTTGACGCTGGGATCGTTTCATCACCGGAGCGGGATACCGGTGATCCGCTGGGATCCCTTTTCGACCGGGAACTTCTGGAAACCATGTCCCCCGAGACCATCAGGGTCTTCGAGGGACTGATTGATGAAATGACTCTGAACCAGGTGGAAAGAGGGTGATGTCATGATCGGAAAAATGTGGATATCTCTGACAGCTTTAATACTGGGTCTTTCACTTCTTGTCCCTGCTCTCCCGGTCTCCGCCCGGGAGATGGCCGAAGAAGGGGATCTGACGAGGGTGCGCAAGAAGGTGGAGGCGTTAAGGGCGTGGCAGCTCACGGAGGAGCTCAATCTCGACGAGGAGACGAGCGCCCGCCTTTTCCCCGCGATGCGGGAGGCGGACCAGGAGCGCCAGCTGATCGAGACCCGCAACAGGGAACTGGTGAGAGAGTTGGCCCGTGAGGTCGCGGGTGAGGGGTCCGGACCGGCAAGGATCGATGAGATCCTAGACGAACTGACAGCCAACCGCAGGGAGATGGTCCAGGCCGAAGAACGCCACATCAAGCGGGTGCGCCAGATTCTGGACCCCGTCGGCACGGCGCGGTACCTGATGTTTACGCTGAGGTTCGAAAGGGAGATGAAGCAGAAAGCCGCCGAAGCGTTCCAGGAGCGGCGCAGGACCGGCGATGGTATGGATGAGCGTGCCGGACCCGGAGACGGCAGTGTCGGCGGCGGCTCTTCGGGAAGCTCCGGCGGTGGATCGGACGGTGGTTCCGGCAGCGGTTCCGGTGGCGGGCCCGGTGGCCCAGGCGGCGGCGGGAGGAGATAGAGAAGTTTACAGTTTACGGTTCACGGTTGACAGTCAACCGTGGTTAATGACCTTCGTGATTTATGACCTTTGAATTATACCGTATACTATTCACTGTTCACTGTTAACTTTTTAAACTCTTTCCGCTAAATTACATCCCATGAAAACACACGTGAAGCCGGGCCCGTCAGGGCCCGGCCCTTTTTCATCCGGCAAAGGCCCACCAGTAACTTTTTCCCCAAAAACGTTTTCTTTGGTCACGCTGGGCTGCAAGAGCAACCAGTACGATTCGGCCGCCCTCGCGTCCAGCCTCGAAGACGCGGGGATGACGAGAACATCCGCTGCCGAGGCGCAGGTCATCGTGATCAACACCTGCATGGTCACGGGACCCACCGAAGCGCAGTGCCGAAAGGCCATCAGGCAGGCCCGGCGGGCCAGTCC
>JARGFV010000044.1 GCA_029210545.1 bacterium | reverse complement strand
CCCTGGAGGGGTCTGTCGTCGCAAGGGTCGCAAATGTCTCCCCGTCCGTCTATATCCACGTCGACTTGATCCGGGTTAATATCCTGGGGGCAGTTGTCGCAGTCATCTCCGACATCATCGCCGTCGAAATCATATCCTGTGGTCACAGTCGCGATGGTTTCCTGCCCACCCTCGCGACCAAGGGAATCCACCGCGTAGATGTAATACCCTAACGTTGTGGCGAAGGGGAAAGACTGATCTTCGTAGAAGTTCACCGGCGTGTAGACATCGAAAGGCTCGGGTTCACCCATATAAATCCTCTGGACCCTGTAGCTCACAGCACCGGGTAGGGGATCCCACGCAACAGAGACGCGATCGCAGTCATATGTCGCCTCGGGTGCCACCGGCTTAGCCAGATAGACACTCACGTCGAAGACTTCGGAGGTAGTGCCTCCATCAGGATCGCTCACGGAGAGTTCGACAAGGTGGTCCCCGAGTTGGTCGATCATCGGCATCCAAGCCACCTCTCCAGTGGTTTCGTCAAAAGACATTCCCTCCGCAAGCGATACCGCAGTGTAGGTGAGAGGCTCACCCTCAGGATCGTCGGCCAGCATCCTGTAGGAGTATCCAACTCCTACCTCGGCTCTTTTTCCCCCACTGCTGTATAACTCTGGAGGAAGGTTGGATGAAGTTTCTTGATAATAATGGGGAACCGATTCCGGTACGGGAGTATTCTGGGCCAACCAGCCTATTGTTCCCTTGTTGCTGACCTCCAGGCTGTAGGTGTCTCCGGGTTGGGAGGTCCCATCTGTAGACACTTGCACCGTAAAGTCTCCATCAACAGGCCTGGGGATGATGATTCTGTCCTCCACGAGCCCATCGCCGTCCACGTCCTCTTCCAGATAGGCCGCACCGGGTATCTCGTTAACACCCTTGTTCACAGTTCTGTCCAGTGGATCGGTGACGGCCAGGTCAATGGGGCTGTGCCCGGTGAAAACGATGTTATTCAAATCGTAATCCAGATCGGGACATGTGAGTCCCGGTAGGGGATAACCGGCCAGCTGAGCCACCAGGCAGGGAGCATCCAGGATTCCTTGCCGACTGAGGACGGATCCGGAGCCGATATCCTTACCAGTCACTACGAGCGGCACATGAGTATCTGTCTCCTTCCTGATGAGGTTCCCGTGAACAGCCTTGTTGTCCCAGGGATTTATCCAGTCAGGAATAGTACTTGACTCGATAAAAGTGTAATTGTCCTCGTAATTGGCGGTTAGGATGATATCACCGCTCGTTGTAAAGGGTCCCATAAGTCCCTGAATCCTCTCCACTGGTTTCCAGTACTTGTCTGAATCGCCCACCGCCTCGAAGTATTCAGTCAAGGCGGTTGTCGTTCCTGCGAACCGGGAGTCGTTACCTGTATAGACCTGATAGGCATCATTCAGCAGCACGAGGGCGATGTCGACACCTTCTGCCAGTTGATTCTGGTTCATTAAGTTCGTGGTGATCTCGGTCAGCAAGCGCCTGCCGGCGTCATCCCATCTTCCCAGATTTCGATACCAGTTCTCACCAGGCCGCCGAATGTAGATATGGGTCATTCCGTCGTTGATCTCTATCTTGAAATATTGGTCGAGTGTTCCATCCTGCAGTTGCTGGCTGTATTCAGGCAAACCACCGAGGGCATTGACCAGAGACAGGTGGATTCTACTGCTGGTGAGTCGTTTCACGATGTCCGTCTGCCCATGGTCGGCCACCAAGACGAAGTAGAACGGCTCCAGACTGCCATAATATTCCTTTAGGCCACGGATATGGGTGCCGTCCTCGTCGTAACCGTTCAGCAATATATCGAAAACGGGGTTGAGGTGGACCTTCAGGTAGTCCTCCTGCGTGGCGACCTTATGCAGGTGGGAGTGGTGGTCGAGTCCCGGGAGATAGAAGGTGACGATCTTGGGTAGCCGCCCACGGGTCTTTTCAAAACCGTCCAGTCCGGCCAGGAGCATTGTCACTGCGTCCTTGTCGTACCCTGGTGTGTCTGTTAGGTATTTCCCCAATTCCAGTCCGTTCTGATACCTGACCCAGCTCGTACTACCATTGCTGTACATGTGGAAACTGACAATGCTGGGCTCAAGACAAATATCGTAAATGGTGGGGGCATTCAGGAGATTGTTGGCGTATCCAAAAGCGTATGTATCTATGGTCGTGAACAGAGAAGTGAACTTTACCTCGAGTCCTTCGTTTCCGTCATCCGCGTAGCGGTCGAAATATTTATTTCCTAAGATCTCATGTTGGAAGGGATCGACCCCGGTAACCAGGGAGGCATTGGCTGCGTAGGTGATGGATGGGAAGATGGAGTGCGTCCTGTTAATCAGCTTCGAACCACCCAAATCTTCCCCAAAAATCTCCACAAAGTATCCCATTGGGTCTGTGGAAGCCGCCGTAGAACCGGACATAGATGCCCAGAACTTGTCCCAACGCAGTCCATCGATGATTATATAAACGACTGATGATTCTTCTTCCTGAACCTCCTCCACCGTCACGTTCCAGGAATAGTTTTGGACCGCCCAGCCGGAGGCGCAGGTTTCCCTGTTGTCGGCACAATAAAGAACGCGGATGTCAAACCGGTATGATCCCGCCGTGTCATAGGTGTGGGAATGATAATATTGCTTGTTCAGTTCATGCCACGGCCAGCTGTCGTAGGTTTCCCTGGCGCCTGTCGTTTCATTTGTGAAGGTATACTGATACCGCAGGATATATCCGTTCATGGATACGTGATTGGTAAAACCCTGACCTACAGGGACAGGGCTGTCAGGATATTGGACCGTGAACTTCCCGCTGGGATGTGGGAACACAACGCTTGTGGTGGCGCTCTCGGCCAGGGGGACGGACTAGCTCATCGCGGCGATGCCCAGATCTCTCCGGGCGGAATCAGGCACGTGGCACTCGATACAGCTCGTCAAGTCGGGCACACAATCGACCGAATCGCAGACACTTCCATAGGCGCCGCACTCCACAGGCGGCATAAGCAAGTCGGTCCCCGTAACTACCTCGGCCCCTGCCGGTACATGAAAAGCAACCGCAGCCACGACCACCACCATGAAAAGAGCTCTTTTCATCTCGAACTCCCCTCCCTGGAAAAGCGACCAACCTTAGAGTCGTGCCCCACCTTCTTACCTTCTCAACCAAAAAACCGCCCTCCCGAAACCGGAAAGGCGGCTACGCTTGCACTCAATGATGATATCCCCAAGATGATGTTTGCCCCCACCTGATCCCCTGGAACAATGAGGATTCTACAGCATTCCGCAGTGGTTTTTCAACTGCTTATTATTGCACACGAATATGTGCAGTGATTAGTAATGGTTATAGTTATAGCAATGGTAGCAGAAGAACCTTAGTCCGGTTTCAGGTTTTGTGCCGCAAGTCCCGAGATTGCTTCACCTGTTTTATGGTTCGCAATGACTTCCTTTTGTTTCCTCTGCGCTCCGCGTTCTCTGCGTGAGACAGATTTAACCGCCGTTACAGGAATAGCGCCTTACCCTGAACCCTGGCGCGAAGCGCAAAGAACAAAGCGCGAAGAAAGATCCTTACCTTCGCTCTTCTCCGTGTCCTCCGCGGTGAATGCTCTTCAGGCTTTGACGGCACACGCCAGAGATCTCCCCCGGTCTTAAGGTTTTCCCTGCGTCACCCTGCGGTGCAGTCTTTTTGCGGCTGCTCTGCGTCCCCTGCGTTAAGGCTCTTGCCGCTTTTACAGAAACAAAAAAACAGGAGCATCGCTCCGGCTGAGTCTTTTCGGTTCACGGTTCACGGACTATTCGGCAAGCAACTTCCTCAGAATTTCATTTACGACTCGCGGATTAGCCTTCCCCCCGCTCGCCTTCATCACCTGGCCCACGAAAAAGCCCAGGACCTTCTCGTTGCCGTCTTTAAACTGCCGGACCTGGTCGGGGTTGGCGTCGAGGATCTTTTTGACCTCCTCCTCGATGGCCCCCGCGTCGGAGACCTGGGCTAGTCCCTTTGCCTCGACCACGGCTTTCGGGTCGGCACCCGTGGTGAAGACCTCCTCAAAGAGCTGCTTGGCGCCCGAACCGGAGATGGTCCCGTTGTCCACGAAGCCGATGATGGCGGCAAGCTGCCCGGGGCTGACCATTGCCGTCTCAACGCCCTTTTCCTTGACCAGGCGAGTGTACTCCCCCATGACCCAGTTGCTGGCCTTCTTGGCGTCGGCACCGGCGTCCACCGTTCCCTCGAAAAAACAGGCTGTCGCCACATCGGCGGTAAGTACCTGGGCGTCGTACTCCGGGATTCCTATCTCGCTGACGTAGCGCTGCATTTTCTGATCCCTCAGTTCGGGCAGATCTTCCCCGATCCGCGCGACCCAATCCTTGTCGATACGGATGGGGACAAGGTCAGGTTCGGGGAAGTAACGGTAATCGTGCGCCTCCTCCTTGCCCCGCATGGAGATGGTGACCCCCTTGTCGGAATCGAAAAGCCGGGTTTCCTGGACCACATGGCCGCCGCTTTCGATAAGATCGATCTGCCGCTCGACCTCGTACTCGAGGGCCTGCTGCAGAAACCGGAAGGAGTTCATGTTCTTGATCTCCGCCCGGGTACCGAAGGTGTCGGAACCCACCGGCATCACCGAAACGTTGGCGTCGCAGCGAAGGCTTCCCTCTTCCATGTTGCCGTCGCAGATCCCAAGGTACACCACGGCATCCCGCAGGGTCTGCATGTAGGCCCGGGCCTCCTCAGGGGAACGCATATCGGGTTCGCTCACGATCTCCATGAGGGGCACGCAGGCCCGGTTCAGATCCACGAAGCTGGCGTTGGACGAGTCGAAAGCCCCCTCGTGGACCAGCTTGCCGGCGTCCTCCTCCATGTGGATCCGGGTGATGCCGATCCTTTTCACATCCCCGTCCAGCCGGATGTCCACCCACCCCTCCTCGCAAAGGGGCTTTTCGAACTGGCTGATCTGGTACCCCTTGGGCAGGTCCGGGTAGAAATAGTTCTTCCGGGCGAAGACGCTCTCGGCCGCGATGCGGCAATTGGTGGCGAGGCCCATCATGATGGCAAAGTCTACGACTTTCCGATTGAGTACCGGGAGAACACCCGGCAAACCCAGGCACACCGGGCAGGTGTTGGCGTTGGGCGCCTTCCCAAACTCGGTGCTGCAACCGCAGAAGATCTTGCTGGTGGTCTTCAGCTGCGCGTGGACCTCGAGACCGATGACTGTTTCGTATTTCATGAAGCACTCCAAATAGTCGTAGACCTGGTCGTGGTCCTGGTCGTAGTCCTGGTCGTAGTCCTGGTCGTAGACCTGGTCGTAGACCTGGTCGTGGTCCTGGTCGTAGTCCTGGTCCAGGTCCAGGTACTTACAGTGGACACTCCGGCAATTCCCCTCAACATGTTTCAGAGCTATGTGCTAACCGCTATGAGCTAAGTTTCAAGCAATACCTTAGTTCCTGATACTTAATTCGCTAGTTCTCAAAGAGGACATTCATCAAGCTGTCCTCTTTGAAGTTCATACGCATAGGCCACATTGAGGAGCACCTCTTCCCGGAAGGCCGGGCCGATGAGCTGGACACCCACTGGAAGCCCTGCCTTCGTGACGCCGCACGGGACCGACATCCCGGCCACGCCGGCGATGTTCACGGGAATGGTGAACACGTCCGAAAGGTACATCTGGAGGGGGTTGTCCACCCTGTCCCCCATGGGGAACGCAGGACCGGGGGCGGTGGGTGAGAGGAGGACGTCGGCCTTCGCGAACGCCTCGTCCATCTCCCTGCGGATCATGGTCCGGACCCTCTGGGCCTTCCCGTAGTAGGCGTCATAGTAACCGGCGGAAAGGGCGAAGGTCCCGAGCATGATGCGCCGTTTGACCTCGGGGCCGAACCCCCGGCTCCGGGTCTTGCGGTACATTTCGATGAGCCCCTTCGTATCCGGAACCCGGGCCCCGTACCGGACCCCGTCGTAGCGGGCCAGGTTGGAGGACGCTTCAGCCGGGGCGATAATATAGTAAGTGGCCACGGCGTACTTCGTGCTGGGCAGGGACACCGGGACCAGTTTCGCTCCCCTCGCCTGAAGGTCCGCAGCGGCCCTGCGCACCAGTTCCTCGACCTCCGGGTCGAGCCCCTCCCCGAAATACTCGTCGGGAAGTCCGATACTCATCCCCCCCACGTCACCGGTGAGAAGGGCCGCGTAATCGGGCACGGGAAGGTCGGCCGAGGTGCTGTCGGCCGGATCGTTGCCGGCGACAGCGCCCAGTAGAATGGCGCAGTCGATGACGTCCCGGGTAAGGGGCCCCACCTGGTCCAGGGACGAGGCGAAGGCGATGACCCCGTAACGGCTCACCCGCCCGTATGTGGGCTTGAGCCCCACCACGCCGCAGTGGGAGGCTGGCTGGCGGATGGACCCGCCCGTGTCGGTGCCCAGGGTCCCTATGGCCTCGCCGGCGGCCACGGCGGCGGCCGAACCGCCCGAAGATCCTCCAGGAACGCAATCCGTGTCCCACGGGTTGCGGGTGGGGAAAAAACCGGAGTTCTCGTTGGACGATCCCATGGCGAACTCGTCCATGTTGAGCTTTCCGGTGATGACGGCCCCGGCCTCCTTGAGCCTGCGGGAGGGCGTCCCGTCGTAGGGCGCGATAAAGTTTTCCAGGATCTTCGAGCCGGCGGTGGTCTTCACCCCTTCGGTAACGAAGATGTCCTTGAGGCCGATGGGGATGCCGTCCAGGGGCCCGATGAAATCGCCCTTGCGGTAACGCTCGTCGGCCCGGTCGGCGGCTTCCATGGCCGCCGCCTCGGTGAGGGTGATGTAGCAGCGGACCTTGTCATCCACCTGGGCAATGCGGCCGAACACGCTCCGGGTAATGTCCGTCGAGGTGGTCCGACCTTCTTTCAGGTCCTCGTGCAGTTCATGGATCGTTTTTTTGTAAAGCTTCATGGTCGGTCCCGTTTTGGGTTTTGGGTTTTGGGTTCAGAGCCTGGAACATAGCTTCTCACTGATTACTGATTACTGAAATTCTAGCTGGGAGTCTGAAACGGATAGTCCGACAGACTCCTAGCTGAAGACTTTCATGGCACATAATTTTCCGCACATGCTGCACTCCTCGTCCAGTTCCTTCCTGTCCCCCATCCGGCGGCGGACCTCCCCCGGGTCCAGGGCGTATTTGATCTGCCCCTCCCAGTCCAGGGAGGCGCGGCACCTTGACATGGCCAGGTCCCTCTCCCAGGCCGCCTTGTTGCCCCGGGCAATGTCCACCGCGTGGGCGGCGATCCTCGAAGCCATGATCCCGCGTCTCACGTCGTCGGGATCCGGCAGGGAAAGGTGCTCGGCCGGGGTGACGTAGCACAGGAAATCGGCGCCGGCCATGCCGGCCACGGCACCGCCGATGGCTCCCGTGATGTGATCGTAACCGGCCCCGACGTCGGTGACAAGGGGACCGAGGATGTAAAAGGGCGCTCCGTGGCAGAGCCGTTTCTGGAGGACCACGTTGGCCTGGATCTGATCAAGGGGAACGTGTCCCGGCCCCTCCACGATGACCTGGACTCCGGCGTCCCAGGCACGCCGGGTCAACTCCCCAAGGACGATGAGCTCTTCCACCTGGGCCGCGTCGGTGGCGTCGGCAAGGCTGCCTGGCCTGAGCCCGTCACCCAGGCTGATGGTGACATCGTGTTCCCGGAGGATGGCTAGGAGGTCGTCGTACCGCTCGTAGAGGGGGTTTTCCTTCCCCTCCCGCTCCATCCAGGCCGCCAGGAGCGATCCTCCCCGGCTGACGATCCTGGTTACCCTTCCCGATTTCCTCACCGTTTTCACCGCCGAACGGGTCACACCGCAGTGGAGCGTGACAAAATCCACCCCGTCCTCGGCGTGACGGCGCACCGCGTCGAACAGGTCATCCGCGGAAAAAAGGGAAGGGTCCCCCTTGCTCTCGTAGGTCCTGACGGCAGCGTCGTAAATGGGAACGGTTCCCACCGGGATGGTTGAGCGGCGCACGATCTCCTTGCGGAGGGCGCCCATGTTACCGCCGGTGGAAAGGTCCATGACGGCATCGGCGCCGGCAGCGATGGCCGTGTTGAGTTTCCTCAGCTCCAGCTCAGGGTCGTTGCAGGCCAGGCTCGTACCGAGGTTGGCGTTGACCTTGACGGTGAAGGGGCCGCCGATCCCCCTGGGCTGAAGAGCGGTGTGGGCAGGATTGGCCGGGATGGACACCTTGCCGGAAGCCAGCAGGTCTCTCACCTCCCCGGGCGCGACGTTCTCTTCCCGGGCCACGTGGCGCATGACCTCTGTGATGCGTCCTTCCAGTGCCGCTATTCGTTGGGTGGTCATAAATGTTTCTCTCCGTGAAACTTTGCAGAAATCAGTAATCAGTCGTCAGTAGCCAGTAAAGTACAAAAGACTTTGTCTGATATCTGCCTACTGAAATCTGATATCTGGTTCCCCGAATTATCCTTCGATAATTCGGGGAACCCTGAACGCTGTCCCTTCCCTTTCCGGGGCGTTTGCCAGTCCCTTCTCAACAGGGAGGGACGGTTGCACCTCGTCGGCCCGCATAACGTTGGCCATATCGATAACGTGGGATGTGGGAGGTACACCGGACAGGTCCAGCTCGTCCAGAAGACCGATGTAACCCAGGATATCACCCAGCTGGCTCTGCATCTTCGCGGCTTCTTCAGGCTCCATATCCAGCCTGGCGAGACGGGCGACGTGGTCGACGAGTTCCGGTGTGATTTTCAAAGGTTCCTCCTGTCGGGACAGCTTCCAGCCCGGCCGTAGATACGGGAAACAAAAAAGGAATTGTTAGCATATAAACAGGGAACAGTGAACAGTGAAAGGTGACCCGAAATCCGAGATTGGTTTGAGGCGATCACCTTGTAACGGAACCTCGGGTTCTCCTCCTCGAACAGATCCCCCTGAACCGGGCGACGCGCAGCGATCAGGCGCAACGCCTTCTTCGCGTGTTCCATGCTGTGCGCCGTCTCGGCGACATGACCATCCTGACAGGGACGCCGCTCGTCCACGGCAATGGCCCGGATAGCCCCCACAACAGCCGAATCAAGGTCCGCGCCGACGGCAAAAACAATGTCAACAAAAGCGGCATCACGAATTGGGATGGACGATAACCGGCTCCGCTTCCAGGGGAAGGAAGACA
Source organism: bacterium (assembly GCA_029210545.1). Taxonomy (NCBI): domain Bacteria; species bacterium. Next base: position 10,119 of record JARGFV010000044.1, on the reverse strand, counting down.
ACCGTCCACCAGATCGGGAAGCCCGATACCAACAAGGTTTTTTTATCCCCAAAATCGCGAAAATCAGATCAATCGCGATTTTGGGGCTGAATCCGGGTGGGATGTCCCCTCCGGATTCAGGGTTCTTGACCTTTGGTGAATCTCCTTTAAACTGCGAAATGTCAGAACTTCTGACAGGAGCCTGACTGAAGGCGCTGCACTTCTGTCATGAAAAGAACCGGCCGGCAGCCGGGAGGAGTCACCCACATGAGCGATCGCGCGAACAACGGCAAAGCACCCACAACCGTAACGGCACTGATCCAGGGCAAGGATACCAAGGGGATCATCGCTACCATCACCAACTGGATCTTCGACCACAGCGGCAACATCGTCTACCTGGACCAGCACACCGATCCGGTGGAGGACATGTTCTTCATGAGGATCCGCTGGGACATGGAAGGATTCGAGATCCCCAGGGAAGAGATAGACGACGAGTTCTCCAAGGTGTGCTGGCGGCTCGGGATGGCTCACCGCCTTTTCTTTTCGGATCGAAAAAAACGGATCGCCATCATGGTCTCAAAACAGGGACACTGCCTTCTTGACCTTCTGTACCGCTGGCGAAGCAGGCACATCGAAGTGGACATCCCCTGCATCATCAGCAACCACGACGAACTGCGGGACATGGCCGGCTATTACAACATCCCTTATCACCACCTGCCGGTGGACAAGGAGAACAAACGTGGTCAGGAGGACCAGGCCCTGGAGATCCTCAAGGAAGAGAACGTGGATACGGTCATCCTGGCCCGCTACATGCAGATCCTGACCCCCAGGTTCGTCACCGCCTACCGCAACAGCATCATCAACATCCACCACTCTTTCCTCCCCGCCTTCATCGGTGCCGACCCCTACCTTCAGGCGTTCAAACGCGGGGTCAAGATCATCGGCGCCACCAGCCACTACGTCACCGAGGATCTCGACCAGGGCCCCATCATCTACCAGGACATCGTTCCGGTCACCCACAGGGACAACGTGAAGACCCTCAAACGCAAGGGCGAGGATATCGAGAAGGTGGTCCTCGCCCGGGCCGTGGCCATGCACGTGGAAAACAGGGTGCTGATACATAATGGTAAAACGGTCGTCTTCGGGGGCTGAGCTGATCTCATATCTCATAAAAAACTTCAGGGGCCGGCCGGCCCCTGTTTAAGTATTAGCTGTTAGCTTCAATAAATCTCCGCTCCGGCCTCCCGGTACTCCCTGAACACCATGACGAACGACACGCCATGCCCCACCGACCATTCAGTCCGGGCGTCCAGCCGGCTCGGGATGGCCCTGACCAGCCTGATACCGGAAGTTTCCATCGCATTTCCCTTCCCCGGCCTTCCCGATCAGTGATCGACTGTAAACTGTCACTTGTCACTCGTCACTCGGCATTCGGCTTACCCATTGATTTTGTTGCTCTTTTTTCTTCGAAAAAAATATTTTATACCCTGAAAATAATTATTGACTATGCGGTCAAATTTGACTATACGGTCAGCAATATAGGGGATTCGGACATGAACCAGATCAAACCAACGATCGAAGCAAAGCTGTCCCGGCAGGCCAGGAAAACCCGTGCGACAAGGCGCCGCCTCCTCAAGGCTGCCAGGGAACTGTTCGCAGAAAAGGGCATCGACCTGACGACCATCGAAGACATCACTCAGCGGGCCGATCTGGCAAAAGGAACCTTCTACTACTATTTCGAGGACAAGAACGAGGTCATATCCGATCAGATCCGGGAGGTCCTCCATGGTCTTGTCAAGACCATGGAGGAACGGTGCCTTGCAGCCACGGACCTGACGACTTTGCTCGAGTTCATTATCCAGGCCCACATCGATTTTTTCAGCTCCAGGTGGGAGGATTTCGTCCTCTACTATCAGGGTCGTGCCGACCTGAAGCTCAAGGAGGGCTATTCAGGACTCGAACTGCCCTTCCTTGAGTACCTCGAGTCCATCGAAGGCCTGGTGGACTCGGTGGTCCGGCAGCGCCTGGGCAAACCGCTTCTTCGCCGCATCGGCTGCGCGGTAGCGGGGTTTCTTTCCGGCTACTACTCCTTCGCCGTCATCGCCTCGGAGGACGATAACGTGGACGAAAATATCCAATCACTGAAGGGGGTCCTTGTGAGCAGCCTCGCGCGATTCATCAACGGAGCCCTCCGCCAGGAAGAGGACAGCCATTGATGGCCTCGCAAAATGGCCCGAAGAGACTTTTAACGAGGTAATCAACCGTTGATCAGCCCCAACGCCCTTTAAGCGGCAAGGCTGCAGGACAATCCCATATTTTATGGAGGAAAGTGAAATGTTGGGAACACAGCCAATACCAATGACCGTACCCGAGCAGGCAGCGGCCGAGCAGGTGTGGGGCATCGCCACCGCCATAGACATCTACGAGTGCGACCCCGACACTATCCGGGACGCTGAGGCTATTCGGCTTTTCGTCGTCGAACTGTGTGACCTCATCGAAATGAAGCGTTTCGGTGAGACGCAGGTGATCCACTTCGGGGAGGACGAAAAGGTGGCCGGCTATTCCATGGTCCAGCTCATCGAGACTTCACTGATCTCGGCACACTTCGCCAACCTCACCAATACCACCTACCTCGACGTTTTCAGCTGCAAGCCCTACGATCCGGAAATTGTGGCCGAGTTTGCCCGCAGTTTCTTTGGAGGGTCCCGGGTGGAATCGAACGTCACGTTCCGGCGGTGACCGCCGTGGACGTCAGATTTGTCCGCGACCTCGGCGAAGCCCGGGAACTGTGGGTCGATCTCATGCCCGACGAGTTCGTCATGGACCTCTGGGAAGTACGCATGGCGTTCCACCGTCATTTCCGCCGTCCCTTCCTTTTTCTCGTCGAGGAGTCCGGGGGGAAACCCGCAGGTCTCCTTCCCTTGTCCTGGATCGAGGAGCAGGGGAACTGGGCCTTCTTCCCGGGAGAGACCTGGCGGGGCCGCACCTGGCTGGAGCAGAATGTCATCGTTTCCAGTGATCCTAAAAGCCTCCTTGCCTCGGTTCCCGGACCCATTCACATCCGATACCTCTCGCCCCGTTCGGCCAACCTGCCCGCCGAAAGCCGGGTCGACGAGACCGGATATCTTTTCGAACCGCCCAGGTACGGTTACGACATGGCCGGATATCGTGCCGCCTTCTCCGGCAAGTCTTTCAAACGGATCCGGAAGGAAGTCGAGACCCTCCAGACCAGGGGTGTAACCTGGCGCCTGGACCGTTTCGAGGATTTTGACCTCATGGTGTCCATGAACCTGGCCCGATTCGGGACCAGTTCCTATTTCGCGGATCCCAGGTTCCGCAGGGGGTTTACCGACATGGTCCGGTTCTTCGCCGAAGCCGGGTGGCTGAGGGTCACCACCGCCATGGTGGGCGGCTATCCGGCCGCGGTCGATGTGGGTGTGCTCCATAAGGAGGTTTACACCCTCATGGCCGGGGGTACCGACCCTGAATGCTCCGGTATCGCCAAGCTCATCAACCTCCACCACATGGAGAGAGCCTGCGCCGAACAGATACGCCAGGTCGATTTCCTTTGCGGAGAGTTCAACTGGAAGAAGATGTTCCATCTCACGGAACGGCCCCTGTACCTCCTTTCTGAAGCGGCAGGGCAGGTATCCCACGGAGTATCGTCGTGACTCGGGGGAGAGTGCTGGTCGTCGGGACGACTCCTGATTACATCGAATTGATCGAGGGCCGCTATCCCGGACGGGCCCTGTTCCTGACCGACGCCAGGGTCCGCCGGAACGCCGGAGTCGAGCGCCCCCCGGAGGAAGTGGAGGTCACCGCAGACCTCAGCAACAGCAAGGAGGCCCTGTCTTCGCTGAGAAGGCATCTCACGACCCACGGTATGGAACTTTCCGGGATCACCTGCTTTGACGACGAGTCCCTGGCGCTTGCCGCGTCCCTGGCCGCCAAACTGGCTCTCCCCTATCATTCCGAGGCGTCCATAAAGACCAGCAGGAGCAAATTCCACTCCAAAAGGGCATGGCTGCGTTCAGGTGTCCCTTGTCCCCGGGTCCTCACCGCAAGGGAACCGGAGGACCTCGAGGCGGTCATCGACCGCCTGGGCTTCCCCCTGGTACTCAAACCGCTGACAGGGTCCGGGAGCGAACTCGTCTTCTGGTGTAAGAACCGTGGAGAGGCCCGGAAGGCCTTCAGGATCATTACCCGCAGGCTGGCCGAGCACCCTGACGAAAGGATGTACCACCTGGGGCACTACCAGGGCCAGGGCATCGATCCCCGTCAGGATGTGGTCGCCGAGGAAGGGCTGACCGGTCCCGAGTTCAGCTGCGATTTCATCCTCGAGAACGGTCGGGTGAAGATCGTCCGTGTAGCCGGCAAGATCCTTGCCCCGGAACTGGGTACGGGAACGACCCACCTGTATTACGTACCGGCGAACGGAGACACAGGGATCAGCCAGAGGGACCTGGAGAAGCAGCTCTTTGAAGCGGCCGACGCCATGGAGCTCACCAGTGGTCTCTTCATGGCCGACTTTATCGTCCACCGCGGGCGCGCCAGCTTCCTCGAGCTTTCCCCGCGCCCTTCAGGGGACTGTCTTCCCTGGCTGATCCGGGCCAGCGGTGGGCTGGACATGCTCTGTCTCGCCCTGGACCTTGCGGAAGGGTCGAGTCCAGTGCTCCCTCCTGTGGAATCGTTCCGGTTTCTCGCGGCAGTGAGGATTTTCGCCCGCCAGACCGGGGTGATCGAGAGAATCGATGTTTCACGTATTGCCGGGGATCCCGGGGTCGTGGATATCACCTTATACCGTGAGCCGGGACACAAGGTCGCCCTCCCGCCCGGCGACTACTTTTCGAGAGTGCTTGGCCACATCATTTTCAGCCCCTCCAACCCTGATGACCTTGCGGAGGAGGGTGACCGCCTGGAAAAACTCCTTCGCGTGGAGATGGCATCATGAAACAGGCCGGGGGAATGGACGGCCACGGGTGTGACGCCAGTCAGGGCCCCCACTGCGAAAAGGAGGTCCGCGACCTCGTCCTTTCGTTCCTTGCACGAGCGGAGGAGCTGAAAGCGGCGGCGGACCTTCGGAACACCCCTCTTTACCTTTTCGACCCCGCGTCCCTCAGCGCCAGTTGCCGGGCATTTGTCGGAGCGTTCGAGGAACGTCTTCCGGGTTTCGAGGCTTTCTTTGCCATGAAGTGCAACAACCACCCCTGGATGGCCGCCGGGGTGGTCGCAGCCGGGCTGGGCCTGGACGTTTCCAGCGGCCTGGAGCTGGAAAACGCCCTCGCGGCAGGCTGCCGGAGGATCCTGTTCTCGGGACCGGGCAAGACAGACGACGAACTGGGTCTCGCCCTTGAGAACCGGGACGCCGTCACCATCCTCCTGGACAGTCCCGGGGAGCTGGACCGGCTGGCAGGGATCGTCTCTTTTTCCGGGGCGCCTGTCCGAACCGGGGTGCGGATCACCACGCAGGAGGAGGGGCTCTGGAGAAAGTTCGGGGTGGGCCTGGCCGAACTCGAGACCTTCATGAAGAAGGCAGCCCAAAGCCCGCGTGTGCTGCTGCGGGGCGTTCAGTTCCACACAAGCTGGAACCTCACCCCTGACGCCCACACCGGGTTCATCGCCAGGCTGGGCCTCGTCCTGAGAAACCTTGACCGGGGACTGACACGTGACCTGGAGTTTATCGATATCGGGGGCGGTTACTGGCCGGAGGAGGGGGAATGGCTGCTGGATACGGAGTCTCTTTCACCGGGCTTCCTGCCCGGACGCCGGATCGTTCCGGCAGCTCCCATCGATGACTTCGCGCGGGAGATCGCCCGTTCCCTCCGGGAAAACATCTTCCCCGTTTGCCCCCTGACCGTTTATGCCGAACCCGGCCGGTGGATCGCCAACAGCGCCATGCACATACTCCTTCGCGTTGTGGACGTCAAGTCCCGGGACATTGTCATCGCGGACGCAGGGACCAACATCGTCGGGTGGGAGCGATACGAATCCGACTACGTGCCTGTCATCAACCTCAGCCGGCCCTCCGCCGTGGAGCGGCCCTGCCTCATCGCCGGGTCTTTGTGCACTCCGCATGACGTGTGGGGCTGGTCCTATTTCGGAGACGGGATCGAGCCCGGCGACCTGCTCCTCCTTCCCAACCAGGGCGCCTACACCTGGAGTCTTCGCCAGCAGTTCATCAAACCGACGGCGGAAATGGTGCGGCTCAGGCAATCCCGGGCTGATTCCATCACCTGGTTCTCTGAGGCGATCAGGCCTGGATCATAGGCCACGGATCACCGTTAACGGTTTGCGAACTTAAACTCGAGGTTTTATTACCATGGCCAAAAGACGTCCGAAGATAACGATCCGACGCTGGCGTGAGGAAGACATACCCGGAGTCATCGAGTGCAACAAGGCCGCCTACGCGGACTACCCTCCGGAGTTCGAATACGGCGAGCGGCTCTACGATATGCAGCTGGCCGTTTTCCCGCAGGGGCAGTTCCTGGCCATCGCTGACAACAAGATCGTGGGATTTGCCACCTCCCTCATCATCAGCCTCGATGACGAGACCTACTGGTACACCGTGGACGAGATCACCGGCGCCGGGACCTTCAGCACCCACAACTATCTCGGGGACACCCTTTACGGGGCGGACCTTGCCGTCCATCCCGATTACCAGCGCCTGGGCATTTCCGGAATGCTCTACGAGCGCCGCAGGAAGCTCATGAAGAGATACAACCTGAGGCGGATGATCGCCTACGGCCGTATCCCCGGTTACAGGCGTTACGCCGGCAGGATGACCGCCGGCCAGTACGTCAGGAAGGTCGTGGAAGGGGAACTGGAGGACCAGGCCCTCAACTCCCACCTCAAGGCCGGCTACAAGGTGAAAAAGGTCCAGATGGAAGACGCGGTTGAGTTCTTCGTCGACACGGCTTCCGCCTCCCACTGCCATTTCCTCCTCTTTCCGGAGTACTTTACCTACCAGCTCATCAGCTGCCACGCCGCCAGCGGCGGGTACGTCTACACACAGGACAAGCTGCACATCACCCCAAGCGACTTTCCTTTTCCGGAAAAGGGGATCCAGGGAGAGGCCGACCCCAACGTGGAGTCGGTGGTGGTCTCGGAATTGGCCCTCTCGGCCCTGGCCCAGCAGCGGCACATCGCCACCGTCCGTCCCCTCCACGACCGGCGCCCGGACCTGTACCAGCTGCAGCCCATGGTGGATCTGGAGAAGATCAGGGTGGAGTAAAAAACAGTCCAAAGTGCAAAGTCCAAAGGCCAAAGGGGAAGGACAAGTGCTAGGAAAAGTCAGTGCGAAGTGCGACTCGACCAACTCGCCTGGTGCGGAGGGCGGAAAAAACTGGACGCGGAAACTTACGGCTGGACGACTGAGCTGCGGAGCGAGAGGGCGGGCAGAGGAGCGGGGGAGCAGGGGGGAAGGGGTGTCGAAGTGTCGGTATGGCGGTTTACTTTATTCGTCATCCCGGAAATCGCCTGGCAATAAGTCCCCTCCCCATTCTTCTTCCCCTCATGTAGGCTTACTTCCTTACCCTTCCTCCCCCTGCCAATAGGCCCTTTCCTTATTCTCCCTCTCCCCGCCGAGGGAGAGGGCCGGGGTGAGGGGGAAAGTTTTTCCTGAGGGGAGAGGAAGAGTCATGTACCCCAGGCAAAGCCGGGGGGGTTCCCTAAGCACTAATCACTAATTACCGATCACGATTCACGGCCCTTAGCTTCTCCAGCTCCGCCCTTGCCCTTTTCGCCACCGCATCATCCTTGAGATGTGACATCCTCTCGAGCTGTTTTTCAGCTTCTTCCCCTCCCATCCGCCCGAGTGTGTAGGACAGGGACGTGAGGAATTCGGACGGGAACCCGCCTCCCGGCCTTTTCAGCTTCTTCAAACCTCTCCGGGGGATCGCTTTCTCGCTCACAGAGAGGACGCAGCTGTCGATCTCGTCGCTGATCCCGGGGCATCCGTCACGCAGATGCCCCAGGGCGCTCACAGCGGCGGCGGCGAGACTCCACAGCTTCCCGTCGTCTTCCCGGCCGGCCCTGGCGAGGATATCCCGAAGTGGATCAAACAAACCGGGGTCAGCGGCGAACCCCAACCCCCTGACCGCCTCTCTTTGCACCTCCGGGTCGGTATCCTTCAAGGCGCTCATGAAAAGCTTCCCCTTGCCCACGGGCGCCAGGCTGACCAGGGCACGGACCGCTTCCCTTCGCACATCGCTGCTCGGATCCCCGACCTTCCTTTCAACGGCCTGGACGACTATCGGCTTGAAGTTCTCGTAGGTTACCCCCGCCAGAACCCTGACGACCATCGCCAACGTGTCGCCGGACACCCCGGCCTCATCGAGGATATCGACGAGGATAGACGCCGGGTCCGGCCCCATCTCGAGGAGGATATCGGCTGCCTGTTTTCTCCTCCAGATGTCATCGCTCTGAATGATGATCTCCCTGAGGGTGCCGATGGCCCAGACACCCATGAGAACGAAGAAACGGCCGATCTCGACGCGGTCTTCCTTCGGAACCGTGAGAAAGGCTTCCTTCGCCGCCCGGATAGCCGGACCCTCCCTGATCTCGCCGAGGGCCTGGTGCGCGACGTGTGTCAGCTCACTGTTTTCGGCGGCACGGGACGCCAGCCTCCCCGTAATGGCGACCGCCTCAGCGTACCACCCGCCCTCGATGAGGTAGAGTACGATCCTGGCCAGTGGAACTGCGAACCTGGAAAATTCCTCCATGGAACCACCGGCGTCCAGATGGGTCAGGTAGGCGTCGGAGTAATCGATGAAGCTCCTGACCAGGTGCAGGAGGGTGACCCGTTCCCTCACCTCGGGGGTGAGGCTTTCCGGAGACAGGACGCCCGCCTCGTAAAGTACCCTCAGGCGGTCGTTGGATTCCCGGGTGTCGATCCGGATCAGCCTCCCGCAGACCTTTCCGAGGAGGCGGTCGAACTTTTCGGGCGGCAGGATCTCACGAAAGCAAGATTCCTTACCGGAGGCGTCGTCCATGAGGAGGGTAACGACTGCGAAAAAGGTCTTCTCCTCCATGACCGACAGCAGTTCATCCTCCGCTCCGTCCTCATCAAGGATCCGGGTCGCGGCAAGATCCAGATTCATTAGGAAGGCATAAGTCTGGTCATATTCCCTCAGGGGACGGGTAACATCATGGAGGATCCGGCCCTTGATCCTGGCGAGCTCTTCGTGCTCCATCTTCCCGTGGATCGACAGCACCCTGAGATCCTTGTGGAGGCGTGAAAGGGCCAGGTTCACCCGCCAGGGGATCTCCCGGCCGGTGCCGATGAGTTCCTCGTTGAAGATCCAGGAGATGTTCCGGATCTGTTGGAGCCTTATGCTGTCGGTAAACCGTTTTTTGGACTCTGTCTCCCCCATTTCGACGAAGGCCGGGTCGCTCATGAGGTCGATGAAACGGGAGAACTCATCCGGCCCCATTCTCGCAGAGAGGGTGAGGCTGATGAGCTCCTTTTGCTCCATAAAGTTGACGAACCCGGGGATGCAGGTGTCCACCATCCCGAGGGGCATGATCTCCTTGAGCCGTACGGCTGACTCGCCGAGGCCTTCCACATGGGCCGTGGGTTCTCCGTCCTCTTCCCTGATGTAGAAATGCAGGTCTCCGGAAACATTCGCCAACGGGACAAAGCCCTCGTAGAGGGCCTCCTTCGCCGTCTGCGACTGGGGATGGTCCGGGAGATAGTCGCCTGTCCGCAGGAAGGCCTGGATCAGCGAGACGACAAGATCGTCGCCCCCGGAGTGAAAATGGGTTAAGGATTCCTCGGACATCTGCCCCCCGTTGCCGTAAGAACGAGTTACTGTTTTGTTTTCTAACCTGAAGAATCGATCGGGGAACCCGACGATTCTTCAGGCTCCACATGCACCAGCACGTCGAAGACCCTCTGATCGTTCTCCATGACCACCCGTTTCACATCCCTGGCCACGTCGTGGCTGTCGGCCACGTTCATCTCGGGATCGAGGCCGAGGTGGACTTCCACCGCGATGCGCCTGCCCACGTACCTCATCTTCAGGTCCCTCACGCTCAGGGTCCGGGGCACCGTCAGGATGGCCTCAACGACCTTTCCCTGGTAATCCCTTGAAGGCGCCTTGTCAACTAGCCTTTCCGTCGCCTCCCAGCCGATCCCTACCC
>JARGFV010000043.1 GCA_029210545.1 bacterium | reverse complement strand
TAGTGCCATTCCCATTTATCTTTAATTGCCACACAGTTAGCTGACATCTCATTTGCATCATGAATAATGCGGGCTAGCCGGGTAATTCCCCGGTTCGCCGGAGGAAATCTTCGGCAGTTTTGTACGCCCCTCCCTTAAGCCGCCGCAGGGAGGATCTCAGTACCTGTGCGGCGCGGGCGTCGCCGATCTCCGCCAGGGAGTCGACGACGGCTTTCCTGATCCTTTCGCCTCCGGACGGATTGACCAGGGACCGGCGGGTAAGACACCTGGCCAGAAAGGAGATCGCCTCTTCCCCGCCCTCCCGACCCAGGCCTTTAATGGCCATCTCCCTTTTCGTCAGGTCTCCCTCCCCCGCAAAAGGCTTTGCCGCCAGATCCATGAGGCGCGCGAGCCCTTTTCTTCCCTGCAGGACCCCCAGGGCGTAAACTGCGCGGGCCCGGACCTCGGAATCCTCGTCGGACAGGAGACGATCCATGAGATGGTCCTCGATGGGCGTGGGATAGCGGTAGAGGAACCGCAGCGCCTCCAGTCGGACCTTGGAGTTGGGGTGTTCCAGGAAGGTCCGGACGTTGACCGAATCCTGGGGACCGCCCACCTGCTGCAAGAGCCCCATGGCGTTTCTTATCACGTACCACCTGTCGTCCCTGAGCCACTTCTGCAGGTAGGGACGCATGGCATCCCCGAACTCGTTCAGTGTGTCGATGGTGACCCTGCGGCCGAACGATTCGGTCTCCTCGGCGAGTCGCCTGAGGAGGACCGGTATGGATATCCCGGGAACCTCCTTCATGACAGCCTGGATCGCCCGCCTGTCCGGCTCGTCTCGCACCGTGAGGTGGACAGCGAACTCTTCCACGGCAGCCGGCTGGCCCAGCTCAACGACAGCCGCACGGGTCATCTGAAGGATTTCCTCCGGTGCTCCTGCCAGGAGGTGTCGGCCAAGGTGTTTTAATACCAGGCAGGTGTACCGGGGCATTTCCAGACCCCCGGTGGAGCGGATCCCCGTGAGGATCTCCTTGAGAACACCGCGGTAACCGGCTACGGAAACGGCCCTGTCGAGTTCCTCGAGCTTCCCGGCGAGCCACTCCTCCTGGTCGACTTCCATCTTTTCTGACAGCTCGAACTGCGGGTTCAACGAAAGCTGATCCTGGAAACTGTCAGGGGGGGCCACCGGTGAACGGATCTCGGCACCGTAGCTGTTCTGCCCGTCCTCTGTGGCCTCGACCCTCCTCTCCAGGATCCCTTCGTAGTCCACCTGTTCGAGGGTAAACGACCCGGACCCGCGTCCCCTGACAAACTCCAGGGCGCCCCCCATGGCCCGTAAGGCCTCGGGATCGGTGGACAGCAGGTCGAAAAGGAGGCCGAAGTCCTCAGCAGTAATACCGCGCGCAAAACGCAGCCGGGCGACCTGCCGCTCGAAACACTCCCGGGCCAGGTACTGTCCTGATCCGTCCCCTGCCGTTACCGGTTCTCCGGAGAAGACGACCCCCTCCCGTCCGACAGAAAGATCAAGTGCCCCCCCACGCTGGAGATAGTCGGCAAAGCCGGCCAGGAGCCTGGCGAAGAACTTCTGGCGGGCCGGGTGCCCCGCGGGGTAGAAGGCCATGGCCTTGAAAGCTCTGACCAGCTCGGTTATAAGTGCAATGACGACAGCGTCGGGCATGGGGGCCTTTACGTTCACCGCGAAATTGAGAATTATGAATTGAGGATTGAAGATTGTAACCTTTTTAATCCTCATTTCTCAATCCACAATCGCAGGGCTGACCCTGTATTTTAGGATTCGGGCGGCCCTGCGATTGCAAACCTCCCGAAGTTGGGGTATTTGTGTTCACACACCAGAAGGGAAAACCCCTTTGATCTAACCCGAATCAGCTAACCGCATCAAGCTGACTGAAGTAAATCGCAAGGAGACCGTGATGACACAGACCAGCGCAGGGTCCAGCAAGGCAGTGACCCACACAGACCTTCCCGGCCTTCCCCTGTTCCGGAGAGGAAAGGTCAGGGATGTGTACGATCTGGGTGACACCCTTCTTATCGTCGCTACCGACCGCATTTCAGCTTTTGACGTCATCATGCCCAACGGCATCACCGACAAGGGCAAGATCCTCACCAGTATGTCCCTGTTCTGGTTCGAACTGACGGCCGACATCGTGGACAACCACCTGATCGCCCACCGCGTGGAGGAGTTTCCCGCCGAACTGCGGCAGCACGCTTCCATCCTGGAAGGGAGGAGCATGCTGGTAAAAAAGACCGAACCGCTCCCCATCGAGTGTGTGGCCCGGGGGTATCTGGCCGGTTCGGGATGGACCGATTATCAGAAAACGGGAGCCGTGTGCGGGATCCCTTTACCGGAAGGGCTCAAGCAGGCCCAGAAGCTGCCCAGGACCATCTTTACCCCCGCCACAAAGGCCAAGTCGGGGCACGACGAGAACGTCTCTTTCGAGGAGGCCGCAAAGGTCCTGGACCTGGCCACCCTGGAAAAACTCCGGGACCTGACCATCGCCATCTACGAAAAAGCCCGCGATTATGCCGGCGGGAAGGGGATCATCATCTCCGATACCAAGTTCGAGTTCGGACGGTCATCCGAGGGGATCATCCTCATCGACGAGATCCTGACACCAGATTCCTCCCGTTTCTGGCCCGCCGACACCTACGAGGTGGGAACCAGCCCCTTGAGTTTCGACAAGCAGTTCGTCAGGGACTATCTGGAAACCCTGGACTGGGACAAGACGCCGCCCGGCCCCGTGCTCCCGGACGAAGTCGTGGAAAAAACCCGGGAGAAGTACCTGGAAGCCTACGAACTGCTGACGGGAAGGGTTTTTGAAACGTAAACGCGTATATGCGTAAAGCGTGAACGCGCAAAAGTTCTGTCGCACCCACGCTCCACTCACGTACGCACCCACGTACGTTTGAAGGGCATCGATTCTTATGGACTCCAAACTCAAAGAGCATCTCCTTTCCCGTTCCCTCGAGGGGATCGTCACCACCGATCTCGCCGGAAATATCATCGACTGCAACGAAACGGCTCTCCAGATCCTCGGATACACCGGCAAGTTCCTGACAGGGGAGCACGTCAGCGCCCTTTTCCCGGCTGCCAGCGCCAGCCACCTGCTGCCTAACCTCATGCACCTGGCCCGGGATGCCGCCGGTTTCGACGGCGAGATCATGCTCCAGGGTGCCGATGGAAAACAGATCATCGTCCGGCTGTTCGTCCAGGCCTGGCCGGAGAACGGGCCCCGGGAGATTCTCTTCCGCTTTCTCGACTGGAGCGAGACCCACGAGATCGTGCGCCAGCTGCGCGAGTCGAACCAGATGGCGGTTCTCGGAAACCTGACCCGCAGCCTCTCCCACGAGATCCTCAACCCCATTGCCGTCATAGGGGGCTACACCCGCCGTTTCATGGGCTCCGGGGAAAAAGACGGGAACCGTGCGGAGTGGACGCAGCGGGTCATGTCCTCGGTGGAACGGCTCGAGGGCATGATCAAAACGTTGCAGGCCTACCTGGACCTGCCCTCCCCCCGTTTCACTGAGAGTTCCCCGGACAAGATACTGGACCGGTCCGTGAAAAACATCCGTACCGAGGCCGAGGGAAAGGGGGTCCGCATCGCGGGTGAAGGAAAAGGACTGCCTGACGGGTTCCTCGACCCCCGGCTCCTGGAAACAGCCTTCACCGCTACCCTCGTCAACGCCCTGGAGCGCATGCCCGACGGAGGCGTTCTTGCAGTGACCAGGAAGGTGGACGAGGGTCAGGGGACGGTTCTGATCACAGATACCGGCCCGTCCCTTGACCTTAAGCAGATCGAGGAGGATCTCAGCCCCGTCCACGTGCTCGGTGGTGAGCGGCTTCACCTCAACCTGGCTATCGCCCGGCGGATCGTGGACGATCACGGGGGCCAGCTCAGCCTCGAGTCCTCCAGATCCCAGGGGCTTACCGTCCGGATCACGCTCCCCGCCGACCGCCGCACGATAGCGCGGCACAGGGGGCTGTAAGGGAAATGGCAATGTCTGGTATCTGGTTCCTAGGAGCCTGTGCCCTCCCTGCCAAGAAAAAGGAGGTTCTCCGACAGGCTCCTGGTGTCTGATAAAAGCACAGAGCTGTAACATTTGCGCTAGAACTGGAAACCAGAACTAGACACCAGTTTGTCCTCCCGCTTGATTTTCCATCCTTACTCACATAAAGTAGGGAAATGCTTGAGGAAACTGCCTCTGTTGTCTCACTGGAGGGGGACAGGGCGAAAGTTGTCCTGGTAAGGTCGGACGCCTGCGGCGCTTGCTCGGCCAGGAATATGTGCCACCCCTCCTCCGGACAGACCATGGTGATGGTGGTCCTCAATTCAGCTGGAGCTGAACCGGGGGACAGGGTCATTGTGTCACTGCCTCCGGGGGAGCTTCTGAAAGCTTCCGCTTCGGCCTACCTGCTGCCCGCAGTGGCCGCGGTGGCCGGAGGAGCTGTTGGCTGGTCCCGGACGGGAACAGATCCGGGCGCCATTGTGGGATCTGTGATCGGTCTTGCGGCCGCAACCACCTACCTGTTCTGGCAGGGCAGGAAAAAACGGGGTACGATCCCCTTTATCTCGAGAATCCTCTAACCTGGAGGTTGCCTGGATGAGCCTCATCGACAACATCAGCGACGCCCAAAGGCTGGCCCGGACCATCATGTCCGACATCTCTTTGTACAATCAGGACAAGATCAGGCAGAGCATCAAGAACGACTCACTTTTCGAGGACCTGGCCGATCAGCTGGAGGAAGGGCGTAAACTTTACGATTCCCGCGTGGATCCCACCATGACAGGCCGATGGATTCCTTACAACAGGGCCATTGTCGATGTCCTCGTCAAGCGTTTCGGGGAAGTCGATTCTGATATCTGGTAAGCTCCCCATGGGGAGGTTCTCTTTTACAGTCACCACTCAAAGTTCGAAAATCCGCCTGGACAGGTATCTGGCCGAACGTCTTCCTGATCTGACCCGTTCCCGAATAAAAAAACTCATCGAGGACAACCACGTCCTGGTGGACGGTTCCCCGGTCAAGGCGGGCTTTTTCCTGCGCGATGGCAGCCAGGTCACCGTGGCCGTTCCGGCCCCCGAAACCCCCGATGTCCTCCCGGAGGAGATCCCCCTCACGATCCTTTACGAGGACGCCGATCTCATAGTCATCGACAAGCCGCCCCATATGGTGGTCCACCCTTCCCACGGCCATCGGTCCGGGACCCTGGTCAACGCCCTGCTCCATCACTGCCGGGACCTTTCCGGGATCGGCGGGGTGGCGCGCCCCGGGATCGTCCACCGCCTGGACAAGGGCACCAGCGGAGTGATGGTTGCCGCCAAGAACGACGCGGCGCATAACGGTCTGGCCGTCCAGTTCAAGGATCACACCATCGGCAGGACATACCTTGCCGCCGTCAAGGGAGAGATGAAAAAGGACACCGGCCGCATAGAAAGATCGCTGGACCGTCACCCCCGGGACAGGAAACGGATCGCGGTGCGAAAGGACGGCCGCCCGGCCGTCACTGATTTCGAGGTCATGGGCCGTCGGGGCGGGATCAGCCTTGTCCGTCTCACACCGGGAACCGGACGCACCCACCAGCTCAGGGTCCACCTGTCGGCCGAGGGGCACCCCATCCTCGGTGATCCCACCTATCGCGGCGGCACGTCTGCCATCTACCTGGGCAACAACGCGGGAACGACCTTCCTGCGCTCCCTCAGGCGCCCTGCCCTTCACGCCCTGCGCCTTGAGTTCGATCACCCGGCAACGGGCAAACGGATGGAGTTCGAAGCCCCACCTCCCGGGGACCTTTCCGGGCTGTTCGACTGGATCATGGGGCGGATCTGATGACAGTCCTGCGCTCAACCCTTCTTGGACAGGCCGGGTTCGAGCACGGGTTCGGGACAAGGCTGACAGTGCGGGAGGATTATCCTGGAGATGTTCACATCCTGGTGCAGGTGCATGGGGAGAGGGTGGTAGTGTTGACCGATGAAGGAGGAAGGAGGAAGAAGGAAGGGGGAAGAAGTTCCCTCAATACCTCTTACCAACCACTTCCTTCCAACCACTTCCGCTTCGACGAGGGGGACGCCATGGTCACGGACATTCCCGGCACCGCCGTCGGTATCCGGACGGCCGACTGCCTTCCCATCCTGACAGGAGACACAGCCACCGGCGCCGTGGCAGCCATCCACTGCGGGTGGCGCAGCCTGGCCTCGGGCCTTGCCGCCAAGGGCGTCAGAGCACTCATAACCCTGACAGGTTCCGGACCGGACAGCCTTGTGGCGGCACTGGGCCCGTCCATCGGCCCGTGCTGCTGCGAGGTGGGCGAAGAGGTCAGGAGTTCTTTCCCTTCAGATAAACGTGAAGGACTCTTTGAGATTCGGGGAGGCAGTCTCTACCTGGATCTTGCCGCCGGAGCCAAATCCCAACTTCTGACAGCTGGGATGGCTGCTGATTCCATCGAGGAGATCACGGGGTGCACCCTGTGCGACCGGGAACTGCTTCTGTCTTTCCGTGGAGGGGATGAGGAAGAGCGGATGGTCAGTTTCATCAGGGCTGCAGGAAACTGACCCATGACACGGAGACGCGGGGACGCAGTGAGAACGGCTGATCTTAATGCACTCATGCACCTGTGCGCTTGTGCACTCAGACAGCTGTCAGCTGTTCATACCTGAAACACCCCACTCCTCGTCATGGTAGACGACCATTCCAGGCCGGGCGTTCGCAACCCACCGGAAGCGGGTTTTCATAATTTCAGCTCCTGGAAAGGCGTTAGCAGTCACCTGGCAGGTCATGTACCCCCGGCAAAGCCGGGGGGGTTCCCTAAGTACTAACAGGCAAAGGCTAACCTACCGCAGGGTACGCGGTGCGGCCAACTGAAGGCCGCATCGCAGGGAAAGACATTTCTTTTGGTTTGAAAAATAGTCCGTTTGTTTACCCTGTGCAACCCTGTGGAGCGACCTGCAAACCGGTCGCACTGTGGTTAAACAGCTTTTGTATTTCTACTGATTCCAGATTCCTGATTTCTGAAAACTGTCGCCAGCTTACTGGCGACCCACGCGTTGAACACCCCCGTTAAAATGGCGGCCGTTCCCATGACCGGTACCAGGTACAACAAGCCGGTCGAACGGACGTAGAGGAGGGACGCGACGGCCAGCTGCCCCGCCACATGGGCGTAGGCGCCGCCCATGCTGATCCCGTAAAGGGAAAACCGCCCTGACAGGAGCAGCGGCACCATCACGGCGAGACTTGCCGCACCCCCTGCTGCCGACAGGACAGCCGATGGTGAGAACAGCCCTCCCCAGAGCAGGGCCACGAGGACAACCCGCCCAACGCTGACCCAGACGCCGCCGGAAACTCCCAGGATGACGAAGGCAGCAATGGTCATGATGTTGCCCAGCCCCAGGCGCACCATGGGGAACGGGTTGGGGAAAACACGTTCCAGGGAGGCCAGTGCGAACGCCGCGGCGATGAGCATGGCCAGGGTCGTCAACCTGGAGGCATGCCCCATCCCCACTTTCTGCTTCCTTCGCTCTGTACATGGACCAATTACCATTCGATAATCAATTCTATGGTAATAAAGGTTTTACTCCGACACACCGATACCCCGACACTCCGCCACATTCGACCTCCAAACTCCGACACACCGATACCCCGACACTCCGACACGTTCCGAAGGAACACTCCTTTAACGGGAGACCGCATCGACCTCCCCCTTTCCGTCCACCCTGACCGCGATCCGGTTGGGCAGGCAGACGATAACCTCACCCGCCATTCCCACAGGCCCCATCCCTTCGCATATTTTCAGGGGACACGGCGCGTTCTGAAGGTGGGCCCGACCATCGGCAACAACAAGCCGCGCCTGGCCCAGTGGTCCGTCGACAGGATGAACGGCATCTTTGGCCAGACTGACCGTGACGACACCCCCGGTGGTCCTCACCGTGAGGGTGCTACCTGCCGATCCTGCCGGAAGCAGCCGCGGCGCGAACGCCGTCAGCGTGACCAGGGCAACGAATAACATAGCGTCCATGAATTTGGGGCGCGTGTTTATCTCAGATCTCATATCTCAGATCTCATATCTCAGGTCTCGATCCAGGATCTGATATCCGGAATCCAGAAGTAGAAGTGCTTTAACTCCCGGGTTCTGTGGTCACCATAATTCGGGATTGCCACGTCCCCTTCGACGAACTCAGGGTACTCGCAATGACGACCGTTATGTCATCGCGAACCGTGGACCAGGTGAAGCGATCCCAGGTTTACTATATTGTATCTGTGGTTCCCCGCGTCACCGTGTCCCCGTGTCACCGCGTCTGGTTTTCCCGGACACCAGACACCAGAATCTCATTCCCTACCGCTTTTCAAAGGGAATGCTCTTTCCTATTCCCGAGGTGGTCAGGATCTCCCCGCCGTCAGTGATCAGCACCCCTTCGACCCCGTCCCACTCCTCCAGCAGCTTCAGGCCCTTTTCCGGGCCCAGGACAAAGGCCGCCGTGGCCAAGGCGTCGGCCAGGGCGCAGTCCGGCGCGATCACCGTGGTTCCTCTCAGCCCGGAGCGGGCAGGGTATCCTGTGGCCGGATCCAGGATGTGGTGGTAACGCACTCCCCCTTCCTCGAAATACCGCTGGTAATCACCTGAGGTCGCCACGGCCGCCTCCCGAAGGGTCAGGACCCCGGCAAGCTCCTGGGGATGGTCAGGGTCCTGGACACCGATCTTCCAGGGCTTCCCGCCAGGTTTGGACCCGAAGGTTCTCAGATCGCCCCCGGCGTTGACGATACCGCCGCTCACCCCCCTTCCCCGAAGCGATTTCACGGCCTCGTCCACCGCGTACCCCTTGGCCACGCCTCCCAGATCGAGCCAGATGGGAGGGCTGTTTCCAAAAGGAGAAACGGAACCAGGGACCGCGGGGTCGAGCCTTCGATAACCCGCCCGTCCCAGGGCATCCGACAGATCATCCGGTTCCGGAAGATGGGGCTTTTCGGAGTCGAAGCCCCAGAGCGCGATGACTTCCCCGAGGGTCGGATCGAAAGCCCCCGAAGAGGCCCTGCTGACCTCAAGACCGGTGCCGAGGATGGCAGCCAGCTCACCTTTCAGTGAAGCAGGAGCATCCACCCGCTGCCTGTGGGCCAACCCCTCGACCTCGTCCATCCTCCCGAAGCCGCCGACCGAGGCTTGCCGGGCGGTTTCGCTTTCCGGGTAAGCGACGACGTCCGCCAGGGTCCCCATCATGAAACGGGTCTCTTTATATGGTTGGGATCGTCCTGAACATGAGGAGTTGGTAAGGAGCAGGGGCAATAAAAGGACCGGGAGAAGGCAGGAGGGACGAGGGAGGAAACCGGGGCGCAGGGCGGAAAGACTGAAACCGCACATCATACCTTCCGCATTTCATTCCTGCTCGCCAAGCAGCCGGCGGATGGTCTCCTTGAGCTCATCCAGGTTGGCGGCCTTGGTGATGTAGGCGTCGGAAGCCCACACGTTGAAATTATGCCGATACTCACCGTAGGCGGTGGACATGATGACCGGGATCTCCTTATCCATCTCACGGATCAGTTGCAGGACCTCGATGCCGTCCAGACCGGGCATGCGGATATCAAGGGTGATGAGATCCGGTTTTTCTTTCCTTAACTTGTGCAGCGCCTCTTCACCATCCGAGGCCGTGATCACGCGGTACCCTTCGTCTTCGAGTTCTTCCCTGTAAAGGAAGCGAATGCTTTCCTCATCGTCCACAACGAGGACCGTCCTCACGCTTTCGTCCTTGTCCGTCATCTTTTTGACACCTTATCAAGCAGCCGCATGTCAGGGGTTTCCCGGCAGGTTCCTAGATCGGCAAACGTATGGTGAAAGTTACCCCCTCGCCGTGCCGGTTGTCCACCCGAATCTCACCCCCGTGACCGGAAACGGCACGCTGGGCAATGGCAAGTCCAAGGCCCGTGCCGGCCCCTTTCGTTGTGAAGAAGGGTTCAAAAATATGACCCAGATCTGCCGGATCGATGCCGCATCCGTTGTCGGAAACGGAGATGATCACACCGCTATCCGGCCCGGTATCCCGGACCTGGGCCGTGAACCTGACCTCGCTCTGACTGGCGGCAGATTCCCCCGCATTAAAAAGGAGGTTGAGCACCGCCTGCTTTATCCGTCTCTCATCCACGGAGAGTTCGGGCAGGTCCCGGGCCAGCTGGCGGCGGAGGGTGACCTTCTTCTTCCTGAATTTCTCCTTGAACAGCTCGGCGCATTCGGCGAGAAGTTCGTAAAGGAAGACGGGACGCCGGTCAATGGCACCGTAGCTCCTCGAGTAGGACATGACGTTGTCCAGCGTTTGCTCGAGCCGGTCCACCTCCCGGATAATGATATCGACATACTTGAGGCCCCGTTCCTCATCAGTAATGAGCTTGCGCAGCCTCCTCGTGAACCCGCCGATGGAGACGAGAGGGTTCCTGATATCGTGCGCCACCGAGGCGGCCATCTCTCCCAGGGCCGCCATCTTCTCCCACTGGATCATCCGGTTCTGAAGATCCATGAGCTGGCTGTTTAGCAGGGACAGGGCTTCCGCCTGGAGTGACCTTTCCACGGCAAGTCCCGCCTGGGCGGCGGCAGAGATGAGGAGTTGGAAGTCTTCCTTTCCGATGGGGCGCCTGGTGTGCAGGTTGTCAACCCAGATCACCCCCAGCACCCTCCCCTCGGACACCAGGGGAACGGTTGCAAAGGAGTCCACACCACCGAGATGGGTGACGACTTCCTCGCTGATGAGGTCCCGATCCATTGGCAGCCGGATCCGATAGGAACGCTTCTCCATGACCGTCAGGGGCAGGACCCCGCCCTCCCGTTTGACAGGGATAGAGAACCCTGAGATGAGTTCGTCAAGCTCCCTGTGCCCGGTCGTCCCCGCCGGGCTCTCTCCTTCTTCCCCGGCTATTTCCCTGGCTTCTGGCCTGGCCTCTGGCCCGGCCGGGATCTCGTAAACCTCTCTTCCCACCAGGCCGTTGAGGACTTTCTTTTCCGGATTGAGAAGGAAAAGGAAGGCTCGGTCGAACCCGAACCCACGGAGGTTGGTCACCGCTTCAAGCAGGGAACGCAGGACCTCGTTGACCTCCTCCTTTTCCAGAACAGCGCGGCTGATCTGGTGCAGCAAAGTCAGTTCGCGGACCCTTCTTTCCAGGGACCGGGAGATCCTCCTGACCTCGTGCTCTTTCCCGATCTGGCTTACAGCGGTGATACCGAGCCGGGTGAGGGCCTTGACCGTTTCCCTTTCAACACGTCCGTAGGGAAGGTATGCACCCTGCCTTCCCCGATCGAAAACGGTCAGGACTCCCTTAAAACCTTCATCCTCGCCAAAAGGGACACAGAGCATGTTCCGGCTCACCGGGCGGTCCGCCTGCCCGGGATCGAAACCGGTCCTGTTGACCATGACCGATCGGCCCGTTTCCAGCGCCTTTTCAGCAAAGGCAAGATCGTTGGGGATGTGGATGGTCGAAAGGGCGGGAAGCTCTCCAGCAAAGAACGCCTTGACCGTCAACCGGTCTCCGGCCACGATCCGCAGCACCGCTCCCGTACTGCCGGTGAGATCGGACCCCGCCCTGGCGATCCGGGCAAGACACCCCTGAACATCCGCCGCGGCACCCAGGTGCTCTGACACCCTCAACAGCTCACCCGCCATCTCGTTCTTGCGGGTCTGGTACATGCGCACCACGCTGCCCCTCACCATGGCCGCCAGGGTGTCGGAAAGGGAGTTCAAAGCCCCGACCACACGCCTGGGTACGGCTCTCCTGGAGCTGTATCCGATGACAGCCAGGGCCACAGGACTTTGGCGCCACGTGACAGGGAAAACCAGGGCGCTGGCAAGCCCCCCCTCGAGAGGGCCAGGAAGGGGACCAGGCTTACCCTCCCTGCTGCTCCACAGGACCGGTTTACCTCCGGTCAGGATGTCCAGGAGGTAGGCTTCAGTTTCTGGCCCGGGAGCAGACATGGGCATCTCTTCACCTGCATAGATCCCCCTTAGCAGGATAGTCCGAAGGTCGCTTCCCCGGACGCAGAGAAGGCAAAGGTCGGCGCCCAGGCCGTGGGCGAGCACCCTGGCGGTGCGGGAAAGCTGCACCTCGGGATCCGAAGAAACCTGGAAAGCCTTGAGGATCGCATCGGAAAGGCGTCTGTGGAGTCTGTAGCCAAGCATGGGATAGGGATAGTGAATGACTTCGTAAAATAAATCAATGCGCCCCATAGCCCGAATTCCGCGATTGGTTTGGGCCGGCCTCCGGTCGGGGCATCGGAGAGGCCGTTTTTTCGGTCCGGGTCCGAAGAACGTGTCCGGGCAGCGTCAGGAACTGTTGATCGACGCCCTGACCCCGACCGGAAGGGTCCAATCGCCGGATTTCGGGTATGGTTCCCCCTCAGGAACACGTAACCCGCTGTTTTCAGAACCGTCCGCTATGCCATGGACACGATGTGGATCATCTGGCGGATCATCTGGAACAATCCATAATACGCTCGCCGGATTTTCAGAGAGATCCGGCCGGCGTGACGTACAACCTTGACAGGGTCGCGAAAAGTCCAATCCGGGACTTTTTGCGAAGTCATCAACCATAAACCCTCAACCATAAGCCTGCTCTTCAGTGCAGGTTCCGTTCCCCTTCCCCGTTCCCGCCTGCTGGTTCTTCCGGTTCGCTCCGGCTGTGTTCAAAAGCGGCCAGCGAATCCAGGATCTCCTCCCGGCAGGACGGGCAAAGGATATGGCGGCGCTCCAGGTACACCTGGTCCTCCAGGTCGGCGCCGTTGGCGATTTTGACAGCCCTCATCGTGTTCTCGAGGCTACGCTCATCCTCAAGATCGATTATACCATCATAATCGGCGAACATTTTCCACATGAGAACGTACCGCAGTGAACCCGGCACCATGAGCCTTGCGCAGAAGGAGCACCTGTTCTCAGTCATTACCATTTCTGAGGAGGCTTTCCACAGCATCCATGAGCTGTTTCTGCGTGAACGGTTTTGGCAGAAAGGCGGAAGCTCCGCACCTTTCCGCGTTCTTCACGTTGGCGTGATCGTCGTAAAAGGCGCTGATCAGGAGGATCGGGATGTTTTTCCCATCCCTTTCCTTGCTGCGGATGATGATGGCAACGTTGAAACCATCTCCTTTCGGCATGGAGATGTCGCTGATCACGAGGTCCGGATCCACTTCCATGTACCTGTGGATAGCCTCCTCGCCGTTGGTGGCCTGATGCACCGTATACCCGTGCTTGGTGAGGATGATCCTGAGCAGCTCCTGGATGCTTGTATCATCGTCGACGATGAGAATGTCCCTGCCGGTCTGACTCATGCTTGCATATCCTCGCTTATTGCCTGGCGGTTCTGGATCATATTGAAAAGCTCTTTGAACATCTCCGCCCCCATGTCGATATGGGCCGGAGTATCCTCGATCTGACGTACCAGAAGAGGTTTTTCCAGTTCGTGTTCCAGGAACCATCTTACCAGAGACAGCGTGTCATCCTCATTGATACCACCATTCTGGAGGTAGAATGCCCCGACAGCGCCCTCGGAGAAGCCGTGCCACAGTGGAGACGATTCCAGGGTCGACGGGAGAAGGAATATCTGCAGGTAGGCGCTATCCGATATCTCCATGGTGCCCAGGGTCCCGAAAGAGGCGTTGATGACCTCCTGGTTGGAGAAGTTGTCCCTGGACAGCTTGAACTCCTTCACGTTGGTGACGTTGGTCAGGAAGCGCCTGATCACATCGACATCCGGTGAAAAGACCAGGACCTTGCCCCAGTGGGATCCTTCGTAATCTCCCGGAACAGGCCGCAGGATGCGATGGATGGCGATCGCTTCCTCGCTGCTGATGAGCGGTTCATCCTTTCTGGCGGGCGCCATTCTGTCTGCGACAGGTCTGACGATCCCCTTCTGGATCAGGCCAAGAATAGACCGGCAGATATCGTAGTCGGTGTGGGTGGCCTTTTCCACGATCTCTTTCAGTGTGCTGTAGAACTCAAGCAGGAGGATGACCTCCTGGGTGACAGGCCGCATGTTCTGGGGCAGATCTTCCCTCGATTTGGCCAGTTCCAGGACGGTGTCAGGAGGGGGCATGAGCCTGTAGATGGAATCCCACTCATCGAGTTGTCTCATCCCCTCCATGAGAAGGGCGTCCATGGAACGGGTAATGTTGCGTGTGATGTTGACCTCGCCCGGATGATAACGGAAAGTGCCGTCCTGCCATCGCAAGATACGGTAAAGGGCCTTTTCCCCGTTTGTCTCGCCCAGGACAGTGCTGATGACCGATCCGTTCACGAGATAGATCTTTCCCTCCTGCTCTCCGTGGAGGAGGGTGAGTGTCCCGGTCCTGCGGTTGAGACCGAAGATCTGCAGCAGGTCCACAAGGGACACCTCGTTGAGGCTTCCCTCCACCCCGCTGCCGGCGGGTTTCGGGATCGCTTCCTTGTTGCGTTCCAGGATCTGGCCGATCTTTTCCTGGATCTCCTTCCAGCGGAACGGTTTGACAATGAGGGAATCCCCACCGGCGGAGGCGAGGGCTTCATCCTGTCCCCTGTCGGAATCGATGAGGAAGATGAACGGGATATGGGTGGTGGTGGGGTTGTTCTTGATAAACGCCCGCAGCCGTTCGCCATCGAAAAGGGGAAGATGATAGTTGGTGACGATCAGATCCGGTTTTTCCCGGAGGGCGGACTCCAATGCGCCGGAACCGTCGGAGGCGGTTTTCACCTCAAAGCCGGCTTTATCCATGCGCCTGGCCAGCTTACCGAGAAACTTTTCATCTGCGTCGACTAAAAGGATTTTCTTCATTACCTCAACCGAAATCCGGAAATTTGCGGATGTCAGGCAAATTTCCGGATCAGACCTGTTCCTGGAGGGAATACTCTTCCCTCAGTTTGAAAACCAGTCGCTCCACGAGTTTGTCATTGGAGGTGTGGAAACCCTTCCACTCGTCGATCCTGTGGTGAACGCCCATGAGGGCATAGGTCACCTTGTCTGTCAGTAGGAGGATGAACTGGAACCCCTTGGACTGTTCGGGGGAGATGGTAATGGTATTGATGTTGAGATCCTTGAGAACGTGGGTGTTTTCCAAGTCGCCGAATACGCTGACCCTCGTAGCCGCTTTGGGCAGGGAGGTGTTCTTCGTCAGGAGGGCTTCGGTGATGAGCGCATTGTCCGTTCCGATGTACAGCAGCCCGCGCCTTTCAGGGTTCATCACCACATCGTTGACGATGGCTTCCTGAAGAAGATAGGTGAAATTCGCTTTGAAGGATGTCCTCTCCGTGAAACGAAGGAGCGAAAGCTCCCCCCCCTCGGGATCGGTGGTGAATTTCTCCACGAGGTCCCAGAACCCGCGATCAACCCACTGGAGGTTGTTGAAGGGGTCGGACCGGTTAATCCACGCGTTGGAAAGGACCTTGGTGAGAAGGGCATCGGCGGTTGGGCCGTCCTCGGGATAGCAGGCGAATCCGAAGTGGGGTTTCAAACCGTACCTTTCGAACCGCTCACCGAGGTAGGAGAGCCTTCCGAAACCGCGCCTGATCCTCTCGATTGAGATGCGGCAGCCAAGGCTGTCCGTTTCCGGGAGGCCCATGATGAACCGGAAATTCCCCACGTGGGCGACAACGTCATAGTCCCTGAGTATCCCCTGAAGGGTCTCCGAGATATCCTTGATCATGGCCTGGACGAGGCGGTAGCTCTGCTTTTTCTGGAACTGTTCAGCGCCCTCATAATCAAGGTTGAGAACTCCGACACGCCGTCTGAACCTCCGCCCCATGGTGACCTGCCGTTTCAGGAAATCGAGGATGAACGGTTCATTGTAAGTGTCCGATTCAAGGTCTTTCAGAGGGTTCCCGCGCATCCTGTCAAGAATCTGGGCATTGCTCAGGAAAGTGGCGTACTTGTCGGCAACAGCGCGGATCGATTCAAAGGTGTTGTCGTCAAGGGCGGCTTCGCTGTATGTGGAGAGTTCCAGGTGGGCTATGGCGACCAGCACGTCGTGGTAAAGGACTGGCAGGAAAAGGCTGTTCAGGATCACCTTGCCGCCGCTGTGCTCGAAGAAAGGGGTCCCCTTCGAGATCTCTTCGTGTCGGTGGATGATCTCACCGGGATCGATGGACTTGCTTCTTTTACCCGTACCGCGTGAACTCACCTTCCGGAAGGATTGGTCCTGGTCCAGTATCCACACCGTCCCGGAAGATGCCTGCGATCTGGCCATGAGGTCGTCGAGCAGGTTCTCCGAAAGTTTCGGGAGATCCTGAAGGTCCTCTGCCCGGTGAATGATGGATCGTTCAGGCATGGGTATCAGGCTCCATCCGCGTGTGCCGACGAACATCCGGTTACTATAAAGATGAGTCCTCCGGTGATGGCTCCCAGAATGTCGTAAAACAGATCCATGATATCAAACATCCTGTAGGGTATCAGAAACTGGTGTGCCTCATCCAGGAAACCGAAAGTGCCGCAAATGGCCGCGGATGTCAGGATGAGACTCAAACGTCCCATGGGCCTCCACGTGCTGATCGCCCTGGTCAGGAAGAACCCCAGCAAACAGAATTCCAGAAAGTGGACGGCGCTGTTGAGCCTGTCCGGATGCTTGGGGAAGGCTGTGCCCGGTATGGATGAAAGGATCAGGATGACTGCCGCCACGCACGCTGCCGGTCCCCAGGTCCTTAAAGGGGACGTCTCCTGCTGCTGCGATGGAGGCGGTGCCTGATCGCCGTCTTCCATGGATCCCCTTCCCTTTCCCTCAGTATGGATGTTATTCGCTTACTTCTGATTACAGATTACTGATTTCCTACATTTTATACTTGCTGTAGTCCTCGGGATCCATGCTCTCCAGCATTTCCAGCCATTCGTCCTTCTCCGACGCGGTTTCACTGTTTTCAAGGATCGTCAGATCGATGCCGGACTGTTCGAAAACCCTCTTGTTAACGAAAATCGGGCAGTGACTCCTGACAGCCAGGGCAATGGCATCGGATGGTCGTGAATCCAGCTCCAGCATTCCATTATCGGAATCCAGGTGGATCACCGCGTAGAAAGTATTGTCTGTAAGCTCCGTGATCACAACGCGGGAGACGCAGTATCCCGCGGCCAGTATGGCGTTGTGCAGGAGGTCGTGTGTCATCGGGCGCGGCGGCTCCAGGCCTGCCATTGCGGTGGCGATGGAGTTGGCCTCCACCGTGCCGATCCAGATCGGAAGGGCCCTCTGGCTTGCCGTTTCCTTCAGGAGGATGACCGGGCTGTTATTCTTGGGGTCCATTGTCAGACCGTGGATTTTAACCTCGATCTCTATCAAGGCAGCAGTTCTCCTTCCAGGTGGATCGTCCGGGCCCTTCTGATCGACGCCTGGACCGTCTGGCCAATAAGGGATGGTTCACCCGCGAAATGGACGATGAAATTTGAACGGCTTCTGCCTTCCAGCAGGCCGCTTCGTTTACGATCTTCACCTTCCACAAGCACTTCCAGTGTCTGGCCCACCATGGCCTGGTGCCTGCTTTCCGTGATCCGGTTCTGAACAGCCTGGAACTCCGGCAGCCAGGATCGTTTTTCATCAGCCGGGACCGGATCGTCCATTTCGACAGCCCTGGTGCCCGGACGCGGCGAAAAACGGAAAGAGAAGGCGTTCTGGTACCGGACCTGCTCGATGAGCTGGAGGGTCTTTTCGAAATCATCCCTCGTTTCCCCGGGGAACCCGACGATGATGTCGGTGGTGAACTCGACCCCGGGTACCAGCTTCCTGAGCATGGAGACCTTTTCAAGATACTCGGCGGATGTGTATCCTCTCCCCATCGCTTCCAGGACACTGTCCGATCCGGCCTGAACCGGCAGGTGGATGTGTTCGCAGATAGCAGGCAGGTCGGCCATGGCTTTGGCAAGTTCGTGCGAAAAGTCCTTGGGATGGGAAGTGACGAACCTGAGGCGGTCGATGCCGGATATGCTGTCGATCTTTCCGAGTAGATCGACAAAACAGGCGCCCGATCCGGGATCGCTGTATGAATTGACGTTCTGTCCCAGAAGGGTGATCTCCCGGACACCACTGTCAGCCAGGTGAGTCGCTTCGTCGAGGATCTTTGAAAGGGGCCGGCTGACCTCACGTCCCCTTACGATGGGGACGACACAGTAGGCACAGTAATTGTCGCACCCCTTCATGATGGTGAGAAGCGCTGAGGGAGAGTTTCCGCGGGCCGAATGTGGAGCCTCTGGAGCGGGGGTCCTGTCGCGGTCTTCCCTGATGCGGCAGATCCGCCGGCCGTGCCTTAAACGCTCGTCGATGAGCCCGGGCAGTTCATCGATGTTGTGGGTTCCGAACACGATGTCCACCACCGGAGAGCGCCTGAGCAGCCTCTCGCCTTCCTGCTGGGCGACGCACCCTCCCACTCCCACAACGAGGTGAGGGTGGGCCTTTTTCAGGGGCTTGATACGGCCGAGGAGGCTGTAGACCTTCTGCTCGGCCTTGTCGCGTATGGAACAGGTGTTGAGGATAATGACATCGGCCTCCTCTTCGCTGGAGGCCGGAAGGTACCTCTCCTGCATGAAGGCGTAGATCTTCTCGGTATCGTAGACGTTCATCTGACAACCGAAGGTCTTGACGAAAAGTTTGCCTTGAGTATTCATTCCGAAAGGTTCGCACCCAGTTCGAGGGCCGTGAGAACCGCTTCTTCCGCAGTCTGGACCGGGATCATTCCCGGGATCTCCCACCCGCCGAGGTCAACGACCGGTTTACCGACATTGAGGCCGAGGGCGATCTCGGACATGGTTCCGTGACCGCCGGGAAGGGCGATGAGGGCATCAGCCGTACGGACGATCATGACGTTCCTTGCGACGCCCAGCCCCGACGGGACACAGTGTGTCACGAAAGGGTTGGCGGCCCTCTTGTCAGATCCTGGAAGAATCCCTATTGTCACGCCATCTTGCTGGTTGACTCCGAAACTGGCCGCTTCCATGATTCCGGAAAGGCCGCCGCAGACCATGACAGCGCCGTTGCCGGCAATAAGGGAGCCTACCTCCACCGCAAGGGGGTCACGATTCCTTTCCGGATCAGCGGACCCGATGACTCCGATAGTGACGGTCAACGGCTACTTCCTCTTGTGTCTGCTTTTGGCCAGGAGTTTCTTATGCTTGTGTTTTCGCATCTTCTTGCGACGCTTTTTAATAACGCTTCCCAAGTGATGGTCCTCCTTCCTATTGGTAGTGCGAAAAGTCGTGGCGCGACTTTTCGCTGACGGAAACCGAAAAGCGTGGTTTTCGGTTCCCTCACGGATCGAACATGCAGCCATTGGCTCTCGATCCGGGCGCCTTTCCCAGGCGCGATGGTCCTGTTGT
>JARGFV010000042.1 GCA_029210545.1 bacterium | reverse complement strand
GGTTCCCTCAGCGACCGGGCTGGCGGCAATCACCAATCTCCAGGGTAAGGGATGGACGGTGACGTATGACGTCTGACTGGTCTGGTAGTGATGGCTAAATGGGGACAGGTCAAATGGGGAGAGGCGAAGTGGGGGGAAGCGATCTTCAGGTCCCTCGAGCCGCTCGCCACCCTGCTGACCGAGAACGGGATCACCGTCAAACTATCGGAGGTCGATTATGTCGTTGATATACCGGAAGAATGATCAGCTACCGAGCCCCCAGGTGACGTTTACCAGGGGCGGTACGGCCATCGACCTCTCCGGCGCTACGGCGGTCCGTGGCCACGTCAAAATCAAGGGACAGTCGACCATCAAGGTCACCCGATCGCTCACGCCGGTGGACGCGGCCAATGGTATTTTCCGACTGGACTGGCAAAGCGGGGATCTGAACACCGTGGCGGCAATCTATCAGGTGGAGCTGGAAATAGAGTGGACCGCTGGGGTATACGAGACCGCTCCGGACCTGCTCGAGTTCGCGGTTGTAGAGGACTTCTCAACCTAACTGACAAGGGTCTGAAAAGAGAAAACACAGGTGTAATCCCTGTGTTTTCGTGCGTTTAAGTGGCGCGCGATGCAGGATTCGAACCTGCGTGAGGGCTATGTTTTAAGGGGCTTAGAGTGGCGCCTGACATGGGTCTGAAAAGAGTCTCCATTTGTGCCATATTGACGGACAGCGTCCCTCAGCATGGCAGTCGTCAGCCAGGCGGAGATCATACCGCCCTCCTGCTGTGCCTCAATGGCCGCCGTGATCTCCTCAATTTTCTGTTCCAGTGTCAATGTCATATAACCTCACCACCTTCGCAGTCCGACGGTTTACCAGCTCCTTCAGCTTCCGCGGCCGAGCGTGGTAGTAATGTCCTGTAGACCTCTGGTCGGCGTGCCGCATGAGCGCCTGGGCCTCGAGGGCTGACGCTCCCGTCTCCACGATCTGTGTGCAGAAGGAATGCCGGCTGGCCTCGTAGTAGGTAACCGGGGTCCCGGAGTGACGGCGCCAGGTCTTTCTGAGATACGCCGGCATGTAGCCTCTGTTCGTGCCCGGATGGATGAATAGGAACTGGTCCCCCACCCTCCCCCTGGCGTGGTCCTTCGCCACCGCCAGGGCGCGGTCCGACAGTGGGATCCAGCGCTTGTTCTTTCCCTTCGTGGTCTCCCTCATTTGCGATCCGGACCAGGTGCGCTGGATGAGGGCCGCGCCTTCTCTGAGGTCAAGATCGTGGATCTTCAGCGCGCATGTCTCCCCTGGGCGCAACCCCGTCTCCATGCCGAACTCGATCACGTCCCTGTGGTCCTCCGGGATCCGCGCGAGGGCGACAGCCTGGTCGTCCATGTCCAATGCCACCATGACCTTGGCGTCCGACACTTCCATGGCCGGGAATATAGGGACCTCTTTCAGGACCCCTTCCCTTCTCAGCCATCCGAAAAACGTCCTGAGCCCGTAGACGATGTTGCGCCGCGTCTTGGCCTTGATCCCTTTCAGGTCACGCTTGAATTTCTCCAACTCAGGGTGCTGGATGTCCCTGACGTCCAGACGTCCCAGGTGGGGGATCCAGTGGTTCCGGATGTAGTTCCGGTATTCTCTCAGCGTCCCAGGTGAGAGTTCTCCTGACTCAACCTCCGACCCCTTGACCTCATGCCACTCCCACGCCTTCACCTCGAGTGTGCGCGCAGCCATCCTCCCGGTGGAATACTCCTCGGGGTTGAAGGTCTTCAGGCCCTTTCTCTCGTCGTTGATGTCGGAAACGATACGGTTCAGGAACAGCTGGGCGGAGGGGTATCCGAACTGGAGGCCCTGTGGATCCCGGCGGTAGGTGAAGGTGCGCCCCTTCCAGTAGAGGACGATGCTGCACGGCACGCGGCCGCAGGTTGGACACACCTGCTCGGCCCGACGTCGACCGCACCTGAAGTAACCGCAGCGAATTGTCCCCCGCACGTAGACCTCCCCGAGACCGAGGAGGATATCAGGAGGGATGGGGGTGGTCAAGGTCCCTCAAGCTCCGCGATCATTTCATCGACCACCCTGGCGGCGATCTTGATTGGATCGACCGAACGTCGGAGATTGCGGGCCAATTCCTTGGCCCGCCCGTCCGTGTCCATGCGCCTCAGTGTGGCCAGGTCCGACGCGAGATTATCGTGTTCCCAAATCATCTCCCCACCAGCCATAGCTTTTGTCCCACCCTCCAGTCGTTTGTTTTCAGATATAGCCAGACATCCCCACGGTCGTGAGCCTGGCGGTGGTGGGGCGAGCAGAGCAGCATCAGGTTGCACTGGCACCCTTCCGGGTGGATGTGGCCACCTGGTGTGCCCGACTTCCTCGAGGCCTGAAAGACACAGTCCACCCTGTTGCCGCTACCTGGCCATATGTGGTGGGTTTGGAGGACTATCCCAGTCGGAGCGCACGCGTGTCGCAAGCTGCAGAGTTCGATGGTGCAGCTCACGTTTGTCTTGCTCATAGCAGCCTCATCTGTCCTTCCGTTGGCAGCAGTCGGTACTTGTGCTCCGGGCGCCCGAAGGCCCCGTCTGTTTTCTCACAGGTTTTCTCCAGGACTCCCGTGGTAGTCAGGTTCGTCAGCGCCCTCCTGGTGCTCGTGAGAGGGATCGGCGAGCTCCACCCGAAGATGGCCTGGTGGATCCTCGAGGCGCTGGCCGCGTGGCCGGCCGGGAATGAACGGAAGTACACTTCCACTTTCTCCTCCTGGGTGCGGGCGTTCTCCACCGCTATCCGGAGAGCCTCACCCACCTGGTGAGTTGTGTTGTGGAAGTGGGTGGTCAACCCAGCCTCCCGACTTTCAGTGTTTTCCTGCTGGATGACCGCGGGGGACCTTCGACCCCTCTGCTCATCCCACCATCCACGGAAAAACGAACCACATGAACATGGTCCAGATAGCCATGAGAATGATCACGTCAGCGATCTCGAAATAGATTTTTCTGCTCCGTCCAATTTTCATGTCCTCACCCATTCACAGCAGTCTGGATCGACCATCTGGTTCATCCCGGATGACATCATGGCGATCGAATCCATGCCCACTTGATACAGCCGATAGAAAAACCCGAAGGTCTCCCATCCATAAGGATCTACCTGACCCATTACGGCAGCGTCCCCCTGGCGAACGCCACCACCAGGTGGACCACCAAGAAAACCCATCCGGAGACGGCCACGGCGAAGCAGACGCGCTCACCGAGGCGGTTCACTGGACCCTCCCTTCCTCCGGGATGATCCTGATGGCGATCTCGAGCATGGTGGGGATCCCCGCGGCGTTCAGTTTGTCCACCCACTCTTGGGCAATGCGCATAGTCGCGATGGTGTCGCCTTCAAGATCCACTGAGTTGATGGTGGTGAGCGTTACAGGACGCCCGTTGGTCCTGGACGGCTTCACCTGAGGTATGACGACCGGTGGCAGGACGTCGTCCCCGTGCCCGGGATGGAGGGGTTTTCTGCTTCCCCTAGGTTTTCGTGTCTTGGCCACACACTTCGAGCACTTCATGATCTTCGAGTATTTCGGGTTGAATGGCCGCTCACCGCATTCGACGCACATGGTCTTTTTCTCACCGTCATTCATATGACACCCCTTGCATTCCGTATGGTATTGACTCCCGTCCTTGCCCATGATGGACCGACGACGGTCACACACCGACCGCGGGATCCTCGCGTGCATGGGCTCACATCGGACATCCATCACCGCACCACGGAGGTCCGCTGCCGCTGTCGGGTCGCGGCGTGGCCGCACTCCTGACTGAGACGTTGCTGGACAGCAGCAATGGCTTCGTCACTATAGATAGTCTCCTGAGGCGCTGGGACTGGTCGGACCAGGCCATCCAGCCGATATTCCCCTTTGGTCAACAGGATGGGACCAAGGCACACCTCGCAGGGCGTGACCATCGTTTCGAGTGCCCATCCGTAGTATCTGACCCCGCAACATGTGCACTTACCCTCAGGCATGGCCTGGCTCCTTTTCCTTGAGCGCCCTCTCCCAGGATGAGACGAGATCATCTTTCTGTTTCTTCGTCCTGGATCCCGAGATGGCGGAGTCGATGGTCCCCTTCCCCTTTCCGAGCGCTTCGCCCAGCTCGCGGATCCGCGCGTCGAGATGTTCCAGACCGCCGGGCTCACCTGGTGAGTCACCACCGTCCCGATCATCCATCTCCTCGGCCGGTGTGGGTTGGTACCCGGCGAGGACCACGATCCAGGAGAGGACATTTTTGAGGGCTTTCGCCATGGCCCGTGTCTGGGCCATGCTCCGCAGCTGGAACATGGGCACAGGCTCGTCACCGACTTTCCTGCGCCGGCCATCCACCCACTCGTACTTAGGTTTGGTCGACCATTTCTCCTCGTCGTTGAGACACATGGCCTCCGCGGCGGAGATCACCGAGCCGTCCTGGGCGAGGACCTCCGCGCGGGCCTCATAGCCGGCAGCTCCATTCACGTCCACCTGACGGGACCACACGATGGACGCCGTGCAGCCGAACATCATGCCCGCGGTCTGCCAGGCCTCCAGCTGCAGGTGCTTGCGTTCCTTGCCGCCACGGTCTTTCCCCATACTGATGGCGAGACCGGCTTTCTCAACTACGTCCTTGAGAGCTGTGGCCACCTGCTGAGCCTCTCGCAGCACGACCTCGGGGGGCCGGGCCAGGGACATGGGAACATGGGATTCCGGGATGGCGATCTCAGAGCTCATAAGGATTTCTCCACTCGGGATCCTCGACGAAGAGTTCACAGGTATGCTCCCGCTTCACGGGTGCTTCGAGAAACGCGCAGCGGCTCCGGATACCATTGTCGGGACTGTGGTCCCGGAAATTGACGCATCGGCTGCAGTTGTTCCAGCCGCATGTGGCACCCGGCCTGTACCAGACTTCCTTCTTGGTGGGTGGCACTTCACTCCCTCCTGGCGATAGCCGCGTTAGCCCACATTACGACCTGCTCAATGTGCGTCAGCGCCAGGTTCTGTTCACGGCTTTCCGGGGTAAGATCGACAATCAGTTCCGCAAAGGCATGAGCATTTCGCCTGAGCTCAACGTACCGTTCCGGCTGCCCTTCTTTCGGCGGGTGATAAGTGAACCGGTTTTTGATTTCATTTTTCATGGTTACCTCCAGCTAGAAGTAATGGCCGTGTTTTGCTCCCATGCGGGCTGTGCCCCTCCACGGGGATGGGAGCTCCGAGGCCGGTGGCCAACCCGGCCTTTAATCTTTCAGGGGTACCGGTCGCCTTCCTCGGCCTCCCGCTCCATCTCCTGCCTAAGCTCCCGGTCCAGGCAGTCGCCGCAATCCGGATCCCGGTACGGATCGGAGGCGTCACCCAGGTCCGCGCCGCACGTACAGCAAACCAAACGTCCATTGATTTCAGGCA
The DNA here is from genome assembly GCA_029210545.1 of bacterium. Lineage (NCBI taxonomy): Bacteria > bacterium. The sequence continues at coordinate 14,280 of JARGFV010000042.1, read as the reverse complement.
TGCCGACCTCCTTTAGGGCGCGTGAATATGCCGCCGTTCGTCGGGGAACGATGACCCCGGCAGAATGCGCGCCCCTCTGCCGGGTTCCTTGGGGGGGTTGGAACGAAAAACCCCAGGAGAGCATGGCTCCCCCGGGGGTGTGGGTCTGCGGAAGGAGGTCGGAACTCGGGAACCGCAGAACCCACGATATTGGAAAACAGAAGAAATGGGGTGTTGAGCTCCGACCTTCATGGGCTGAATATTAGGGCAATACTAAGGAACTGTCAAGGATAAAATTAGAGGGGCGCTAAAGTATCACCCCAAACAAAAGGCCTCGAGTGGGGCCACAGGAATATTTTCAGGAATAATCTGGGAATATTTTGAACTCTATTTTATCACCCTCAACTGTGGTCCATTATCTTCTGGTGGTTCCGGGTCCTCCATTGGGTTCGCCCTCCTGCTCAGGATATTCTGCACTATCATCTCCACCAGGGTGAGGGCACCTATCTCGTCCCTGGTGATCCTGGCCAGACGGACATCCCTCCAGGAAGCGACTACCATGTTGACCATGAAGAACCCGGTGACCAGGAAGAACTCCAGCCCATACCATCCCCATGTGGGGACCGCGGCGATCATGCCAGCGAGTCCTGGCTCCGCGGGGATCCGCGCGGCCACTTTGCCGGCTACGAGCTCCGCCTGGCGGTCCTCCCGATCACGGATCTCCTCCCGGACATCGTCCCGGATCTCACTGCGGATTCTGGTAAGATCACCTGTAGTGGCAAGGTGGCAGGCAGGGAAAAGAAAAAACAACACTGTGACCAGCGGCCAGGCAGGTATCTTCATCCCGACAGTGACTTTTGTGCTATCTCTGCGTGCTCAGTTTCTGGATACTTCTGAAGTATCAGCCTGTAATAAGCGGCGGCTTTTTGTGAGTTGCCATTCGAATTGTGGTAGTCAGCAGTCCTGAGCATGTTGTCCGGATCCAGATTCTCGTGACCATGGTCAATCAGAATTAATGAGTCTTTGTTTTTTTCAATATACTCTTCTCTCCACTCACTCAGGTCGTGACCACAGAATCGGCACTTTAAAGCTTCACCTTTTATGATTTCCGCACACATGGGACATTTAATTTCAGCCGGCATGCGAACAGTCACGACCTTACCGCCTTCCACGGTTTCCACAACAACCTCCCGGGAGGCCTCACCCGTTTGGGTTGTTTGAGCCACTTTTTTCTCTACCTTTGGCATTACCAAGGCCACAAGGACCAGTGGGGCAAAAAGGATAGTAAAGAAGAACCAGAGCACCCCACTCCTGTTTTTGTTGTTAGCCACAATTGCAGATATAAAAGCGGCAACCATCCACAAACCAACATATATCATTTTTACCCCCTACTCTTTAATAAGCCTTGCTGTCGCCAGCAGATGCTTCCTTTTATCCTCAGGCATCTGCCGGTAGCACTCGAGCAGCTCTACCTCGTCATTAGTCAGGCCATTTAGTGCCTTGTCGGCGTGATAAAAGGTAATACCGTCTGCCGCTACGGAGCCAACCATGGACATGGACTTTTCGGGAGCCAAAAACTCAGAAACGTCCACACGAAAAATGGATGCCCACTTCATCTGTGCCTTGGTTCCAAAGGTTATTTGGGCTGTTTCTATTTGTCCGATATAACTGGAATCAACCGCGCCAATTTCGGCCGCCTTGGCCTGTGTCCACGCCCTTTCCTTCCTCAACCTTTTAAAGTTTAATGCAACCCTTTTTCGGAGATCCCGCTCTTCCATGTCTAAATAATGAACCCTAGCTACGCAAATTAAAATGGAGTGTCACTCTAAACTCCTTGACTTTTCCTTAGAGCTACACTAATAAACGGGTATGAACACATCATTTCTTGATAAGGTGAAGCTCCGTGAGAGATTTTCTGGCATTGATCGCAGTGCTTTGGCTCTCGCCATTGGCAGTTCCAGGAATACCATCGACCAAGTTGCATCCGGACACATTCTCACCTCACCAAAACGCGCTAAGGAGATCGAGCGGCACACCGGAGGCCGGGTGCGCGCCATTGATCTTCGCCCTGATATTTTCACCAATGAATAGCGGATGGAAGCGTAGTTTTGTCGTAGTCAGGGTGAAAAAAAATTACCGTAACGCTAATAACATAAACAGGAGTTTTAATAAGTTATTAGGCGTAACTCGGCGTAATCAAGGAGGCCGGCATGGTGAAAAACGGTACCCAAATGGCTTTTAGGGATCTGGAGATACAGGAGCGGGCCACACGAAACAAGGTTCTCGCCGCCGAATTGGACCGTCGCTTCAAAGGTGTGGCCCACTCCATCGACCGCCAGGACCTGGCCTCCATCCTCGATGTCTCCTACAGTTACCTGTCCGAGATCCTAAACACCAACGGCGAACAGAAGCGCTTCAAGACCCACCACATCCCCGCCCTGGTCCTGGAGAACCCCGACCTCTTTATGAGCGAAGTGGTCGGTTTTTTGTGTGAGGCCGCCGGCTACAACCCACCTGAGAAGAAGCGCACCCTCACCCCCGAAGAAGAGCTCGCTCGCCTCATGAAAAAGATCCGGGAGCGCGGCCTGGAACCGCTGTTCACAGATATCATGTGACCCCCAAGCCCGGTCTAACCAACCGGGATGCACCCCCAGGGGAGGGGTCGGCCCCCAACGACCCCTCCCCGACTTAAAGGAGGAGAGCTTGTCACATGATTAGCAGGGCTGACGCACTGATCGCCTGCTTGGTGTTGGTATTGGTTTTTTGGATAATGGTGCTGCACGCGGTGGTCGTTGAAATGAGCATCACCATTCGCGGCCAGTCCGCCGTTAACCAGGAGCAGAACGACTCACTCACCATGATGGGGCGCGCCTACAGGGCGACGATGCTCCACCAGGCTGAGATGATCAACGCTTTCGGACTCAGTGGAGGTGTGTATGGGACAAACAGCGCTGACAGTAGAAAAACATTTCCAGGCCAGGGCCGATGAGGGCGCCTGGTTTCGTTGTACTGAGAAGCGGAGGGGCAACTGGATCCAGCCTGGCTTCTGCGCGAACACATGCAGCCAAGCGAAGATTAACCGGTGCAAGATCCGCAAGGAAAACCTCGGGGGGTGACGGGTGGCAAAAAACACTGACATCAGGATCTCGATAGGCTTTTTCAGCCATAACAAGACGATCAAGTTGAAACGCAAGCTGGGGCCGGAGGCTGCTCTGGCATTGATCCAGCTGTGGGTATACACAGCCGAGAACAAGCCCGAGGGGATCCTCACCGGCATGGATGAGGAGGACATCGCCATCGCCGCCGGGTGGGACGGCGACGCGGCCGACCTTGTCACAACCCTGGTTTCCACAAAATTCCTCGACAAGTGCGAGCACTACGCTGTCCATGATTGGGAGGAGCACAACCCATGGGCCGCCGGAGCAAAACAACGCTCTGATAAGGCCAAGATGGCTGCCAGGGCACGGTGGGGAGCACAGGAAAAACATATTAGTAGCATAAATGGAGAATGCTCACCGGATGCTAGTAGTAATGCTACGGGCATGCTTGAGCAATGCCCCGAGCATAATTTAGCAATGCCCGATTCGGAAAGTAGCAATGCCCCGTCTCCATCTCCATCTCCTTACCAACCATCTCCTAAACCTAAAGATATTAAAAGCACTCCGCCTGCGGCGGGCCCCTCCCTCAGAATCGAGGACCAGGAGAACAACGAGGCTCTGCTGCGGATTAAGGAGCAGGCCTACGCCATCAAGGATAAATTCGACCTGCAGAGCGACAAGTGGGCGTACCTTTTCATCCAGAAGACCTCCAAGAACAATTCCACCGAATACCCTGCAGAGGCCTACATCCGTGTCTTCGATGACCTCCTTGAGGCCAAGAATCCCGTCGATGACCTATGGGCGTTCTCAACCGACCGGCTGAAGTTGCACCGACAGAACGTCCGGGAGGAGCGGCACATGGGCGAGCACGAGAAGCAAAAGAGCGGTGATCTGGTGGACATCAGCGACCTGCTTGGAAAGGCTGGTGGATGACGTGAAGAAAGCTAAAATTCCTAGCACGTTTTTGAGCGACACGAAGGGTTACGAGTGGGAGGAGGCGTCATGATCTCCATCGATGTCAAGGGCGTGAAGCAGGCCATGCTGCGACTCCCGGATATCCGGAAGGTGAGAAGGGCCGCGAGTATGGCGCTGAACCGTACCGGCAAGGGTGTGGTCACGGAAATGGACCGGGGGATCCGTGAGGAGTACACCATCAAGCGCGCGGACGTGAGGGATGGAGTCAAGAGCTATACGGCATCGGAATCAAACCTGAGGTTTCAGGTCTCAGGAACCACACGGAAGATCTCCTTGGTGAAATTCCAGCACAGGGCATCGAGGACCAGGAAAAAAGGTGTGGCCGGCGTGCGTGTCCGCGTGAAGAAGGCTGGAGGCCTCAAGCCTGTGGTCGGTGCGTTCCCCGGGAGAATGAAGGCAGGCGCAGGTGTTGGAGCCGCCGGCAACATGGCCATCTTCAAACGCGTGGGCCGCACCAGACTTCCGATCAAGCGCCTCACGGGGCCGTCAGTGTTCAAGATGGCGGATAACGACAAAGTGCGCCGGCGGATGGAGAAGCGCGCCACCGATCAGTTCGACCGTGAGTTTACCCGCAACCTGGACAGGTTAATGAAGAGGCGGTGATGCATGTGCCTCATGACATCCTGCGACCAGTGCGATCATTACGACAACTGGCGCGGTGAGGAGATCTGTATCATGGAGCACAGAGGATTAGCGGATGCCGATCAGGACCACTGGATGGTGAAGCGTGCGTTCCGCGAGGACAACCCTGATATCTGTCCGTTGAGGAAGAGGATGCAGCCATGAGTAGGGGGGAGTACGACCAGGACAAGCTGGTGACTGCCATCGAGATCCTCACCCAGCGCAAGAAGGATGTGAACGAAACGCTCAGTAACCATGCATATGGACGGTGCTCATGTTCTAAGGTCAGGACACACGACTGCAGGAACACCCAGAAGAGACTAAGGGCAAAGGTCCGTGGACACCGTGAGGCAATCAAGGACCTGGAGGGATTGGTGAGGTGAGTGGGCGAAAGATCAAGCGGATCCGCAGACAGCTGAAGAAGTTCGAGAAGAAGAAACTGAAGGTTACTCTCGATGCCCTCAGGGAGATCGCCGCCCTACCTCTCAGGCAGAGACTATGGTTCGCCTGGCGGATCGTGGTGGTGAGGAGGTTTGGTTGACATGGGCAAGACTGTAGATTTCACAGAGGAGGCAGTGTTGTCCTATCTCGATGAGTGCATAAATTTCTGGCGCAACAAGCGAGACAAGGAAGAAGACCCGATGGCTATATACTATATCGATGCCTTTCAATCGGTGCGGATCTCTATCTTTGGGGATATTCTTCCGTGATGATCGCGGGTCCTTCCCAGCGCTCACGCCATGCGGATCGGCCGAGCGCATAACCTGGCCAGGCACAGGCTCCTGAATTTGGGTGACAGTTACACATGATATGGCGAGAGCAAATGACCTCACTACAAAATCCGCGATTGCCGAGCACCTCGGAATCAGCCGTCCTCAGCTCGACAAATATATTGTGTCTCGCGGGATCAAGGGACGACGAATTAAAGGATACCGCCATCCAGTTTATTCTCTCTCTGAGGTTGAGGGAGTATATCGAGAAAGAGATGTCTCAAAATCCAGGAAGGACGACAATAACAAAGGTGACGGTGGGGACTATTGGAAGTGGAAAGCAGTCACTGAGGAGCTTAAGGCACAGAAGATGGAACTCGAGCTGGCGATCCAACGTGGGGAACTTACAGATACCGCACGAGCCACCAAGACGGTGGCCGACCTATGCCGGACGATAACGGATGCCATCTATGCCGCCCAGGACAGGCTGGCTACCCACATGGATCACAAACTGGCTGCCAGGGTGAGGAGGGAGTTTGACAAGGCCATTGAGACAGTCAGTTCGTCGGCGAAAAAAGCCGCCGAGACCTTGGCCAAAACTCAAAGGTGACGGAGACCTCAACCAGTATTTGACCATCTGTGAGCACCTGCGGCCCGTCCCCAATCTCACCGTCAGCCAGTGGGCTGACAAATATCGTTATTTGCCCAGGGAGTCGGCCGCCGAGCCCGGGCCCTGGTCCACCGACCGCACCCCATACTTGCGGGAGATCATGGACTGCCTCTCCCCATATAGCGGGGTCTCCCGAGTCGTGTTTATGAAGCCTGCCCAGGTGGGAGGTACGGAGGCGGCCATCAACCTGGCGGGCTTCGTGGTACACCTGGATCCCAGCAACATGCTCATCGTGCAGCCGACCATCGAGGTGGCCCGGGACAAGTTCAGCAAGCTCCGGATCGCCCCCACTGTCGCGGCCACGCCTGAGCTCAGATCCAGGATCACCGACAGGACGGTGAAGGACTCGGGCAATACGCTCATGATGAAAGAGTTCCCAGGGGGGTCGATGATCCTCACCGGGGCCAACTCACCGGCTGGCCTCCGCAGCATGCCCATCAAATACCTCGTCCTCGATGAGATCGACGAGTACCCGGCTGACGTTGGCGGCCAGGGGGACCCCAAGCTGCTGGCCCGCGAGCGCACCCAGACCTACGCCTGGCGGAAGGAGTTTGATCTCTCGACCCCGACCGAAGCCGGCCTTTCCGCTATCGAGTCTGAGTATGAGGCCTCCGACCAGAGGCAGTATCATGTCCCATGTCCTGACTGCGGCCAGCGCCAGGTGCTGGAATGGGCGAACCTGCGGTTTGATCACAAGGACCACCAGCTGACAGGTGAGGTCCTCTACGCCTGCCGGCACTGTGGTGTACTGATAACCGAGGACCACAAGCAGGACATGCTTGTGGGGGGGAAGTGGATCCCGAGACACAAGGGCCGACCCGTTGCCGGCTTCCATATCAACGGGCTTTACAGCCCATGGAAGCGCTGGGCTGATATCGTCCAACAGTTCCTCTCCGCCAAAAAGGACAACAACCCACAGAAATTCAAGGTGTGGCTGAACACATCTCTTGCCGAGGTCTGGGAACCGCCCAGCGAGAAGATCGACATCGAGCAACTGCAGGCGAACGTGTCAAGATATGGTCCCCTTCTTCCTCCGGCCGTCTGCCTTCTCACTGCCTCGGTTGACGTACAGGCTGACCGGCTGGAATACGAAATCCTTGGGTGGGGACTCGGACTCGAGTCCTGGGGGATCGAGCACGGCGCCATCTCCGGGGATCCCCGGCAGCCTCACGTCTGGCAGGACCTCGAGACATTCCTGCGGCGCCCGCGTCGCCACGCCCTTGGGGTTGACCTCCAGATTAGCCGGGTGTTCGTGGACTCAGGCTACCTGACGGACGACGTTTACAAGTTCACCCGCCGCAGGACGGCGCTCGGATATTTCGCTATCAAGGGGGAGGACCGTGACGACAAGAAGTCTGATATTGTCATTCGTTCCCTGGCGAGGACCCGGAAGGTGAGGGGGAAGGTCGTGGGCGGCGTCCCGCTCTATAGCGTTCGGACGAACACCACGAAAGATGTTCTCTATGCCTGGTTGACGACGGAGGCCCATGGGCCAGGCTACTGCCACTTTCCGGAGGGTGACGGCTACGAAGGGGAATATTTTAAACAGCTCACCGCAGAGCACCAGGTGGTAAAGGGCCGTCGCCGCGTCTGGGAGAAGCGGCGGCCAGGGCTGCGCAACGAGGCGCTGGATCTGCGCGTCTACAACATCGCCGCGATCTACTCCATGGCCTCGGATCCTTACCGCCTGGTGGAGGCTCGCGCGAAGCAACTCGAGCGGAAAGCGGAGGAGATGAAGAAAGATGAATCACCCGCCGAGACGCCACCGCCTAAACCTGCGAAAGCGAAGAGACGCCGTAAGGGCGGGTTCGTGAAAAACTGGTAGTAAGGAGATGGGCTGGATGAGATACTGGACCGTGAAAGATGTGGCCCACCGGTTCCACCGGTCCCAGCGGACTGTCCGCCGCTGGATCCACGATGGCAAAATCTGCGCGACTATCTCGCCTGGCGGGAGGGGATATCTCATCCCAGACAGCGCCATTCGGGAAATCGAGACGAAAAATGACGTGCCACAAGCGGACATAAGCGGACATAACGACGTATCCCACCGTTAAACACCACTCTACACTTGTCACATAATCACACCGTTCCTCAAGCAACAGCCGGGAGAGGTTATGTGACGACCATTCCTACCACAGAGCCTTCACAGGTCCGCGCTGGCGATACCGTCAAGTGGACTCGTGCGCTGTCCGATTATCCTCCAGCAACCTGGACGCTCTCCTACGCCCTCCGCGGGCTCCCCGGTGAAATCGACATCACGGCATCTGATAATGGTGACGGCACCCACCTGGTTTCCGTTGCGCCGGCGACGACCGCGGTGTGGGAGCCAGGGGTCTATAACTGGTCCGCGAAAGTCACCGACGGGTCCGATGTCTACACTGTGGATCTCGGGTCCATCATCGTACTCGAGGATCTGTCCTCCGTCTCAGGGGCCTACGACGGCCGCACCCATGCCAGGAAAACCCTCGACGCCCTCGAGGCCGTCATTCAGGGGCGGGCCTCCCGCAGTGATCTGAACTACACCATCGCCGGGCGGTCACTCCAGCACATGTCCCACAAAGAAATACGGGACGAATGGTCTTTCTGGCGACAGCAGGTGGTCATGGAGGAGAAGGCTGAGCGCATCGCCAACGGTGAGGGCCACAGCGGCAGGATCAAGGCGAGGTTTGTTTGATGAAGAAATTCCTTAAGCGGATCTTCCCGAGGCCGCTCAAGCGCAAATCCGGGCAGAGAGGTTATTCCGCCGGGGGCAGCGACAGGCTCAGCAATGACTGGAAAACGACCTCACTCTCCGCCAACGGGGAACTCCGCTACACCCTCAAGGCGCTCAGGGGGAGGAGCCGGGACCTGGCAATGAACAATGACTACGCCCGCAGATACCTCCAGACCTGCGTTTCCAACGTGGTCGGTCCACGCGGTGTTGGCCTGCAGATGAGGGTGACATACCCGAACGGTCGGACACTAGATAAAATGGCCAACCGGATCATCGAGGCGGCTTGGAAGGAATGGGGACAGCGAGGGACCTGTACGATCTGCGGTAAATACTCGTGGCTCGGCGTGCAACGGCTTGTCGCCGAGTCCACTCCGAGGGATGGAGAGATCCTGATCGAAAAAGTCTTGGGAGAAGAGGCGGACAACAGGTTCGGGTACGCTCTGAATATTGTGGAGGCGGACCATTTGGATGAGGACCTCACGACCGACCTCCAGAACGGCAATAGGATCCTGATGGGGGTGGAAGAAGATCGCTTTGGAAGGCCCATAGCCTACCACATGCTGGCCTATCACCCGGGAGATTATACCTGGCACACATATAAGGGGCAGCAATACGTCAAGGTCTCCGCCGACAGAATCGTCCATGTCTTCAAACCGGACCGCGCCGGTCAGTCCCGCGGGGTGCCGTGGATGCACACGGCCATGGGGACCCTGAGAATGGTGGACGCCTACGCGGAGGCGGAACTGGTGGCCGCCCGCGCAGCCGCCTCAAAAATGGGGTTCATCGTCACGCCTACCGGCGACGACTACAACGGCGACGATAAAGATAGCGACGGGAATACCATCACCGAGTTTGAGCCCGGTGTCATCGAGCAGCTCCCGGTAGGGCAAGACTTCAAGCCCTTTGACCCGGACAGCCCGTCCGGCAAGTTCAACCCTTTCGTAAAAGCGATGCTCCAGAAAACCGCCAGCGGCCTGGGCGTGGCATACAGTACCCTCTCCTCAGACCTGGAGGCCGTCAATTTCTCGAGCATCCGCAGCGGTGTCCTTGAGGAGCGGCAGAACTGGAGGACGCTCCATAACTGGTTCATCGAGTCCCTGTGTGCCCCGATTTTCGAGGGGTGGCTCTTCTGGACTCTATCCAACAGCGCTCTCGGAGAAAGCTTCCTTCCCAGGGATTACCGGAGGTTGAACTCCCCGACCTGGCAGCCACGCGGCTGGGACTGGGTGGATCCCCTAAAGGACGCTAATGCAAACATCGCGGCGATCCGGGCTGGTACAAGGACACGCACCGAGACAACAGCTGAACGCGGAATGGATTTCGAGGACATCCTCACCCAGCTGGCTGAAGAAGAGGCCAGAGCCAAGGAACTCGGACTGACCCTGTCAGGTATGTCCGGCGCCAAAGAGGAGGCGATATGAAAGACCTTATCACACGAGTTAAGAGCGGAGGACCGGTTCTCAGGACACTCGAACTGGACCGGGCATCCCTTGACGAAGAGGCGCGCACCGTCTCGGTATCCATCAGTTCCGAGGAGCCGGTGGACCGGTGGTGGGGCCTCGAGGTTCTGGACCATGGTCCAGGAAGTATCCGGATGAAGCGGCTCGACCGGGGACTTCCCATTCTGGTGGATCACAACCGGTCCGCCCAGATCGGGATACTGGAAGGCGCTAGGCTGGACAAGGACAGGCGGATCCGCGGCATCGTCCGGTTCAGCAGGTCCGCGAGAGCAGAGCAGGAAATGCAGGATGTCAAGGATGGCATCCGGCAGAACATGAGTGTCTCATATCAGATTCACGAGATGGTCCTGGAAAAAGAGGTTAAGGACAGACCGTCGACCTACAGGGTGACCGACTGGGAGCCGCTGGAGGCGTCGTTCGTTGCGATCCCTGCCGATATGTCGGTAGGCGTCGGGCGGACGGCGGCCGGCGAGCAAGTCGGGAATGGCGGGCCTCCGGCGCCCGAGCCTGGACCACAGGAAAAGGAGAAGAAGATGGACAAAGAAAAAGAAATAGAAACCCGAGAACAGGAGCAGCCCAAGTCCACACCTCAGCCTTCCGTGGATGTCAGCAGCATCCGTGAGGAAGCCAGAAAGGCAGAACACGGCCGCGTGCAGGACATCATGGCCATCGCCAAAATGCTCGGGCGTCACGCTGATGGCATTGAGGCGGCCGCCGACGAGTTCATTGAGAGCGGAAAGGGCGTCGAGGAGTTCAGGGCCCACGTGCTCAAGGTGATCTCCACCAAACCCGTCGAGAAAATGCCGGGCCATCTCGGCATGTCCGACCGTGAGGTCAACCAGTATAGCCTCTTCCGCGCTATCCAGGCGTCCCTCGAGAAGGACTGGAGCAAGGCCCCGTTCGAACTCGAGGTGTCCAGAGCCTTGGCCGAGAAGATGGATAAAAAGCCCAACGGCTTCCTGGTCCCCCTCGACATCCCATTCGGCGGTGAAAAGCGCGTCCTGGTTGCCGGCACGGCCACCACCGGCGCCGAGATGGTGGGTACCGACCATCTGGCGGCCAACTTCATCGACGCCCTGCGGCAAGAACTGTATGTGGTGGGTCTCGGCGCGATGATCCTTCCCGGTCTGGTGGGTAACGTCGAGATCCCCTCCATGGGCGACGCTACGTTCTATCACGTCACTGAGGATGTGAATGTCACCGACAGCACCCCCGCGACCAGCGAAGTGACCCTCAGCCCGAAAACTCTGGGCGGGGCTGTCCCGATGTCCCGCAGGTTCCTGAAGCAGTCCCAGCCGGCGGCGGAGGCCGTGGTCCGGAACCTTCTGGTACGCGGAGCCGCCGTGGAGATGGAGGCCAAGGTGATCAACGGGTCCGGAGCAGCCGGCCAGCCTCTGGGCATTTTGGGTGCCACCGGGATCGGCACCGTTACGATCACCACGCCTGGTCAACCCACCTGGAGCAACCTGGTCGACTTTGAGACTGACGTACTCACCGCCAAGGCGCTCAAGGGCAATCTCGCCTACCTCATCACCCCGGCCGTGCAGGGACACTGTAAGACCACCGCGAAGGTGACTGGCTATCCGGTCTTCCTAATGGAGGGCGGAGAGATCAACGGGTACAAAGCTCTTGCCACCACAAATATGCCGGCCAACGGGATCCTCTTCGGGAACTTCCGGGAGACCATCATCGGCATGTGGGGCGGGTTGGATCTCAAACCCGACGAGGCAACAAAGGCCGCGGCCGGAGGACTCGTCCTGAGGTTGTTCCTGGACTACGACGTCGGCGTGGGACATGGAGCGTCCTTCAGCAAAAACGCCTAAGGCATGACATTAACCACGGATACGGCCCGGGGGCTGGTTCCAGGCTCCCGGGCCATTGGAGGGAACATGAAAGTCAAGATCCTCAAAACCACTATGGCCGACATGAAGCTTGTCAAGGCTGGCGACGTCGTTGAAATTTCGCTTTCTGCCGCGCGAAAGCTCATCCAGCTCGGGAAGGCGGAGGAGATCAAGGACGGAGGGCCCGCCAAAGCGGAACCCAAAACGGCCGCCGGCGAGGGAGAGCGTGATGGACCAAAGAAGTCGGCAGCGAAAAAATAGGTCCTGGGTCTCTACCTGGTAAGGAGATAATTATGTCATTGAGCGCTCAAAAATTTAACGAGAATATCGAGCTGTTTCCTGTCGCGGCAAGAGGTGCAAGCGCGAACGGGACCGGTGTGGATGTCAGCAGTGACATCGGAGAAGGGAAGGTCATCCTCCACGCCGCAGCCGGTACCGGCACCACACCGACACTGGACGTGAAACTCCAGTCCAGCCCTGACAACTCGGCTTGGTCGGATATCAGCGGGGCCACATTCACACAGGTGGACAATACGGCGGGGGGTTCTCTCCAGGCCATCGGCGTGGACATCGACACGGACAAATACATCCGGGCGGTGGCCACCATTGCCGGCACGACACCGAGTTTCACATTCGGCGTTGTGCTGGTGACGAGGCAGCAGCTCACGCCATGACCATTGATTTCGCCGGGGACCTGGCTCAGCTCGTCAGCACGGACGATTTCGCCGTCCTGGCTACCTATGACGGCGGCCAGATCCCCATCATTTTCGACCTGGTGAACGAGCCGATCGAAACGAACCTCGGAGTGGTCGAAGCTCTGGGGCCAACGGCCATCTGCAGATCGGCGGACGTGGAGGGTATCGCGCACGACGATGTGTTCACCATCCCCGTTGACGGCACCCGGACCCGCTATAAGGTCGTCGGCATCGAGCCTGACGGTCTCGGCCTGACCACCCTGGTGCTCATGGAGACGACATGACAGATCGCAACCTGACGCCCGCCGATGTCTCCGCGATTCTGGACGCGATGCAGGAGCGTGCGCTGGTCCATCAGTGCCGCTACTCCATCCCGCCAGAGAAAATGGAAAATCTGATCAACTTTATCGATTCAATCTACGACGGCACCAAGGCAACCAAACGCACCATCCTCGCTGTGACGGTTGCGGTGGTGGTGACCGGAACGATCGGACTGGTCCTCACAGGGATATGGGCGAGGGTGAGGGAGATGATTGGGCAATGAGTGACACGGATCAGGCACGTCCAGACATCCGGCTACCTCACCCGAGGAACGTCATGGTGAGTCTGAGGCACGACCTGTATCACTCTGGGGTCTGCAAAGAGGCCTGCCCTGTTCTGAGGCGCCTCGAGGAGTTGGAGAAGTCCATGGATCTGGTGGTCCTATATTTGCCGGCAGGCCATGAAAGGGCTCTCTTCAAATGAGTGAGAGATTCAACAGTCTGATCGAAGAGATACTCCGCCATGAGGGCGGGTATGTCTTCGATCCCGCTGATCCAGGCGGGGAGACCAACTTCGGGATATCGGCCCGGGCTCACCCCGATGTGGACATCGTCAACCTGACCAGAGACCGGGCCATGGAGATCTATCGGACAGATTATTGGCGCGTCTGGATGGACAAGATCAATGACCCCATCCTTTGTCTCCAGGTTTTCGACTTCGCTGTCAACGCGGGGTTGCCAAAGGCGGCCATCTTCCTCCAGCGGACTGTCGGTGTCGCAGAGGACAGCATCATCGGTCCAATAACGCTGACCGCAGTGAACGACATAGGGAGACAGCTCTATATCCGCCGCAGGTTCCTGGAGAACTGCCTGCTCTATTACCACGGTATTGGTATGAATCGGGTGCAGTTGGATAAATTCATCAAGGCCTGGTTCCGCCGCGCGATCGAGAACGCAGTGAGGTGACGAGATGAAGATTTTCAAGGATGTGATCCTCCCGGTCCTCGGGAAATTGGATCCCACAGGCCTGGTGGACGCCCTGCGGCCGAGGTCCTCGTCCATTGCCACTGCGGCCGGGACGACCCCGCAGATCGTGGAGAATATCCTGACGGCCATCAAGGGCGACCCGGAGATGGTCAAGCTCCAGATGGAGGCGGAAGCGGCCAGGGAGCAGGTGAGGGCTGCCATGGCTCAGGTGTCCTCCGAGAACCTCCAGGGCATTTCGGACATAGAGGGAGCGTTCTCCTGGCCACAGGCG
>JARGFV010000041.1 GCA_029210545.1 bacterium | reverse complement strand
TAAGGAAAGGGAAAACGACGCTTTTCCCTTTCCGTGGAGCGAAAAGTCCCGGATTGGACTTTTTGCGACTCTATCATTATTGATTACTGATTTCCGGTCTTTTCCTTTCCTCCCGGTCCCGGCACGGTTGTGATTTCATGACGTGCCGCTCGTGAAGTTCACACCATATGGCGGTAAATGTCATGCATGAACGCGCCCCGTCCATCTCCGCGCGTGGTGCCGAGGCGTAGGCGCACCTCAGATCGCAGAACGTGGCTCCTTTCGGCAGTTTCATCGCCCCAGGATGGTGGCGACCTGGTCCTCAAGGTAAGCCTGGAGAAGTTCGGTGGTCTCGTCGGGGACGGTTTCGAACTGGACCCCCATCCCCCTCGGTTTTTTTTCGGTGCTCTTCCTGATAACGTAAGCCACCTTGCCGGCGACCTTGACCGGTTTTTCAAGCCCGGGCAGGGGCAGGATCAGCGTCACATCGTCCCCCACCTCGCCCGGCTGGTTTCTGAGCACGAAGACCCCTCCCTCGCTCAGGTTGAGCACCTGGCAGGGGATCAGCTCGCTTCCGATGCGAATGAGTGCCCTCAAGGCAACCGCGGCCCTGAGAGTCCGTCGCTTGTTTTGTAAAGGAAGGTATTCCGACAGGACATCGATGAGGTCCCCTATGGAGATCGGCTTTGTCCGTACCTCCGCTACCACGACTCCGCCGCACTCGCTGCTGCCGGTCCTGGCCGGTTCCGCTGAAAGCATGATCACCGGGACCCGGGAGGGGTCGGACCCTTCCCTGATCCGGCGACAGAACTCCGGCCACTCCATATCGGGAAGATTCTCCTGTGCGATGACAAGATCCACGGCCCCATCGGACAGCACCTTCAAGGCTTCCTGGGCTGATTTGACCCCGATGGTACGGCAACCGTAGCGCCCGACTACCAGTTCCACGTAACGGGCAAACGTTTCGGCCGAATCGATGATCAGGATGGTACTCATGGGACTGCCCCCCGGGAGTCTGTTGAAGAACTTCACCAGGCTTCAGGATATAATTTGTCGGAAGAGGTTATCCAGCTGCCATGAAAAATCCGGCTAATCGAGCATCTGCAGGGATCGCCTCAAGCGTACGATGAGGATCTGTACCGTGTGAAGAGCAACTTCGGGGTCGGTCTGCACCTTCTGAAGGAACGTCTCGCGAGTCAGCGGCATGAGCACCGACGGTGCTGCGGCAATGGCTGTGGCCACCCTGGGCCTACCCGAGACGAGAGCCATCTCACCGAAGAAATGGCCCCTGCCGAAACGAGCTTGCACGAAGCGCTGTCCCCCCTCCTCCTGGCTGACGTGAACCTCACCGTCCAGGATGATGTACATGACATCTCCGGCATCTCCGGTACGGAAAATAATATCTCCCTGGTTGACTCTGATGAGGGCGGCAGGGTCCAGGGAGGCACTGAAACTTTTGAGGAACGCGGCAGACCTCGGTTCGTCGCCGGGAGGTCCATCGGCCGGGCCGGCAGGTGGTCCCGACTCGGCGAACCGCCACTTGAGCATTTCGTCCACCCTTTCAAGCCGGGCGCTGAGGCTTTCCATAAGGTTCAGGACGAACCTGGTGTCCTTCGCGCTGTGCTTGAGGAGAAAGCTCCGGGTGATGGGAACAAGGGTTGCCTCTTCAATGGCCTTGACGGTAGCCGACCTGGGCTCCTGGTCTACCAGGGCCATCTCTCCGACAAAATCCCCGGGGTTGAGACGGGCAACCACTGTGCCGGTGCCTTCCGTTTCCCGGATGACGGCCAGGGTGCCGGTATGGATGATATACATGGTGTCCCCGGTATCCCCCTGCTGAAACACCACATCTCCCGCCCCAAAAGTCTTCCCGATCCTGCCGGTGAGCTCCGACATTTTTTCCATCATTGCGCTCACTCCTCCGTATTCGCCCCCTCATCTTTTAATAACATGCCGGCGGGGGATTGGGGAAGGGTCGTGCAGAACGTTCAAGTGCACTGGTGCACATGCGCGCTTAATTGCTATCAGCGCCAGTCGGTGCCGATCTCGTCCAGGACCAGCTCTGTGGCCTGGTTCCGGTTCAGCGTGTAAAAATGCAGCCCGGCGACTTGTGCATCGATGAGCTCACGGCACTGGCCGACAGCGTACTCGATCCCGATCTTGACCATTTCCTCATCGTCCCGCCCCTCCATCTCCCCGACGATCCGGTCCGGCACCGTGGCCCCGCACATCTGGGTAAACCTCTGCACCTGGCCCAGGTTGACGATGGGCATGATCCCGGGGATGATGGGCACATCGATCCCGGCAGAGGCGGCACGATCCACGAAATCGAAAAAATACCGGTTGTCGAAAAAGATCTGGGTGATGATGAAATCGGCGCCGGCATCGACCTTTTGTTTGAGGTATTGGATGTCTGTTTCAAGGGATGGTGACTCCAGATGGCCTTCGGGATATCCGGCCACCCCGATGGAAAACCGGCCCAGCTTCTCCAGGTACTCGACCAGTTCACAGGCAAAACTGAAATCATCCTTCACCTGGACCAACGGGAGGTCCCTGGGGGGGTCTCCCCTGAGCGCGAGGACGTTTTCGATCCCGCTGTGCCTGAGAACTTCGACCACGCTGCCGATATCCTCACGGGTCGAAGCGAGGCAGGTCAGGTGCATCATAACGTCCAGACCGTACCTCTCCTTGATGTCGATGGTCCACTGGAGGGTGCGGTCCCTGGTGCTGCCTCCGGCTCCGTAAGTGACTGAGACGAAGTCGGGCTCGAACCGCTTGAGGACCTCCACGGTCTCGTGGAGTATGTGCTCGCTCTCCGGGTTCCTGGGCGGGAAAAATTCGAAGGATAACAGGCGTCGATCCTGTTTGAGGATGTCTCCGATCTTCAAAAGCTCACTCCGAAGGGGCAAAGGTCTGTCATGACGGGAACGGTGTCCGGCGGACACCACGAAGGCAGGATTCTAGGCAACCCGGCGGGTTTTGGCAAGGAGCCTGTCAGCGGGAGTTGCTTTTCCTCCGCACTGCAGAGAGGATAAAAGCAGCCCCAACCACGATGAGCAGAAGAGACATGAGGGGGATACGAACCTCCAGCACCTCCCAGACCCCGACGACAATGAAAAGGATCGCGACCAGGATCCAGAGCCCTTCCGATTCCAGACCAGCGTACTTGCGCACAACCTGGACACACAGGCTGATGACTCCGACACCAATGAGGATCGCCCCGGATCCGGCCTTTATCATCAGGATAAAACCGAGCCATACGAAGAACGCTCCCCATCCCACGGCCGCGATCTTTTTTTCTCTCTCCCTGCGTTCCCTTTTCCCGCTTACGGACGGTTCCGCACTGCCAAAACTCATCCAGCACCTCCAGACGTCTGCTCCATGGCCTGTTATCCTAATATATCCGAAGAGCTTTCTCCGGACCATGCCCAGGGGCCGATGCGTTTTCACCGGCACTTTTTCAACTGAAGAACTGGACTTCGATCCTCAGGGTGGTCGCCTTGTACCTCCTGTAGCGCCCTGTGTCGTCCCGAGGC
Organism: bacterium; assembly: GCA_029210545.1. Taxonomy (NCBI): domain Bacteria; species bacterium. The sequence continues at coordinate 16,392 of JARGFV010000041.1, read as the reverse complement.
CAGTAGAGTTCCGGAGCCGCCTCCAGGAAAAGCCAGGGACGGATAAAATTTGACCTGATCCTTGTAACGAGACGGTAGCGGGCAACGTCGTTTTTTGGATACGTGTTCCCTTCCGCAGAGCCCTCGATCCCCGCAACGACCGTCGGACCAAGTCTGTCAAAAAGGGAAAGAGCCGAACCCCATTGGACGCCCGGTTCCACCTCTTTCCAGAGCGCCGCCTCCGTGGCCCTGGCGAGGGCGCTCTCTCCCAGCCTCCAGTCAAAGTCGATCCGGAAAGACTGGTTTATCCCCTCGTCCCTGAACCAGACAACAGCAGGTGTGAGCCTGACAAGGGTGTGGCTCGAAAGGGGTTCCGTGACCCTGAGGCGGAGACGCACGTACGGCTCCACTGTATCGGTCAAACGGAACCCGGCTCCGAGGTGAAGTCTCGCCCGCCTGGTGTCGGAGAGGTCATACCTCAAACCGGCGGCACTTCGTTTCGTGTCGGCAGTAACCCCTGGATCCGTATCCTGCAGAAAAGGGTCTTCACCAGGATGGCCGGGCGCATCCAGGTCATTGTCCTGGGAGGTGATTATCAGCCTGAACTTTTGGCTCATCTTGGGGAGACGCAGGCTGGCGCTCACGCCGGAACCGAAAAGATCCCCCTCCTTCTCGTCCCTTCGAAAGGATGATCTCCACCGCACCAGGCTGCCAGGCCACTCTTCGCCGGAACGTTGTTCACCGAAAAAGTTGTCGAACCACACGGAAGGCTGGCACAGGGTCCTGGTGATGTAGGAATGGATCCTGTCCAGCCAGGCCGTTTCAAACCCCTCTTCACCCATGCAGGCGCCCATGCTGTCCCCGATCAGCGCCGTTTCGGCAGCTGCCGCGGCCCCGGAACAAAACAGCACGAGAGCAAGGGCAGCTGTCATGGTTATCTTTCTCTTCGACAAGCGGCTCTCCTTCCGGAGCAGATCCCCCATATTACATCAAATCCGCCTGTTATCATCAACTTCCCGATCCTCGTCCCGTACGGGCGCGGCCGCGTCGTTGCCGCGATCCGGCTCATGGCCAACGTGCCGGGCAAGGAGAAGAGGGATCTTTCCGGACTGCTTGGCGGGGAGGTGACGGGGACAGGTGCCCCGGGAGGCTGGATTATTTTACCTTACCGGCGTATCCGCCGATCCCGATCTTTATCCCACCGGATGAGATGAGCTTCAAAACATCGTCGGAGCCGCACCTGGGGCATTCAACCTGCCCTGTTTCCATCTCCCTGATGCTCATGACCTTGTCGAAAGGGCGCCTGCACTTTTTGCATTCGAATTCATAAAGGGGCATGGGGGATCTCCTCGCTGTGAAGAATTGCAGAGCCAGGTACTGGGGGCTATGTGCTAATACGATCCTTCGCTCCCAGCTCTTTGTTATTAGTTTCTGGTTCCCGGTTCGCTGACAGCCATGTACCCCCGGCAAAGTCGGGGGCTTGAACTGTGAAGCTTGTCGAAGGGAGCGGCCTCCCAGCGGCCGCGCCCTTCGACAGTTCGACAAGCTCACTGCAGGCAAGCTCAGGACAGGCTGTGGTGAGTCAGCTTTATTAATGGTCTCCTACTCCTACTCCAGGAACTGTCAAACTTCTCGGGTCCCCCGGCAAAGCCGGGGGGTTTCCCTAAGTACAAATCCATCCATCCTTTTGCTTCAACCCTTGACCGAACCATCACCCGGCGCTGGCCGGCCGGCATCCTGTAGGTCAAACGGCAGACCTCGAATCCCGCGGTGCACACCTCCCGGCTCAACGACATCGGGACCGTACCGCACCCCCTGGCCCATCGCTCCTGATCCTTATCCCGTCGTCAGAGTTGAAACACCCCCTGACCCGCACTCCCGATCTGTAAACCCTGCTCTCCCCTGAAATGGGCCACGGCTTTTTCCAGGATGGCTTTGCGTCTTTTCAGCATAACGCGATAATCCTGCCGATCCGTTCGACCGATCTCCATTCTCAGGTCGGCTAGCAGCGTGTCCAGCACGTCGGCCAGGATTTCACGCTCTTGGGCGTCGAGATCCAACATTGCCATCACCTCCAAGGTTGATGGACTCGTAAAAAGTCCATCAATGCGCCCCGCGCGGGGCGCCCAAATCAATGACTCACACCGTAAGTCATTGATCCGTGAGGAAAGGGAAAACGACGTTCTTCCCTTTCCGTGGAGCAAAAAGTCCCGGATTGGACTTTTTGCGACTCTACAATGTCCGGCGGCCACTATACCCGTCAGCGGTAAAAAGTTTTTCGCAAGCGCCCTGCTCCATAGATTTCCTGCACATCCCTGGATTCCAGGTGCTGGTTTTTAGTTCCGAGTTCCCGGTTCCCAGTACTCAGTTCCCGATATATAGGCTATTATAACTCTCGTTTGGGCCAAGCGCCCAGGGAGCTTTGACAGGTGGGAGAAAAAATGCCCGAATTCCTGCACTTGGACAAAGGACATCCAGGTGCTACCATATTGGTGCTATTCTCCTTATTCCAACATGTCGCCGGTGCCGGGACGCATCGCAGGGGGTCACCCATGGCACAGTTATCCGGGAAAAAGGGCAGGGAACTCCTCCAGGAGGTCCTGGATCAGCTCCGGACCATCGATCCGAGGATTGTTCCTTTCGACAGCCAGGAGGTGGAAGACCTCGAACTGGCGGTGTCACAATCTGTCAGTGACGTTTTCGGCAGCGAATCTCCGGAGCACGACGCTTTCGAACAGTTCAAGATATCCGCAGGGCCCCTTTCGAGGGCGGACTCCAAAACGGAAAAGCAGTCCAAGTACGAGATGGGCGTCCCCAAGGCTATCACCAGGCTCGAGGAACTCCTCGAACTCATGGACCGCATTGACGATGAACCGGACCTGATCCAGGAGATTTCCAGCGAGGACCTGGTGGAGGTGAAACAGTCACCGCCCAAAGAGCGGGCCAAGGCCGTGAAGGCGCCCTTGAAGGAGGCGCCCAAGCCGGCTCCTTCGCAGGCTTCGAAAACCGTGGCCGAAAAACCCGCACCCTCGCCACCCGGCGCCCCGCAGTCAGCGCCGCAAAAACCCGCATCCACCCAGAATCAGCCGGGCAAGGTCCTTATCATTTCCGGCGCCGGGGAGGCGATCACTCCGTCAGTCGAACAGCTGCTTGGCCGCCTTGGTATCTCTATAGAGGTCCCGGGCCAGGACCCTTCTGCCCTGTCCATGGAAAGCCTGGCCTCAGTGGATCATATCGCTTTCACGCTCCTGATCCTCGCCGTCGGGCAGAGGGGAGGGCTCTCCGGCCTTACGTCTGTTATCGGGATGGGAAAATCCAAGCACGAATTGGCGTACAAATTGGGGTTTTTCGTTGGTCGGCTGGGCCCGGGAGCGGTGACCGTGCTGTTTGAGGGGGAGCGTCCAGGCGACCTTCCTGAGCAGCTTTTCGGTGTTCGCTACATCCAGTACCAGGAAGAAGGCGGCTGGCAGATCGGCCTTTTGAAACAGCTAAAGGCCAACGGCTTTTTCATCGACGCCAACCTGTTGTTTGAATAGGGGCCGCTGAGAAACTGCGGCCCGGAGCGAAGAACGAAGCACGATGAACGAAGGCAGGCTTTTTCTTCGCGCTTCGAACTTTGCGCTTCGCGCTCGGCTGGGCCTGGCAGCCGTTACAGCCAATCCGCCAGCAGGATACCCACACCCACCCTCGACATCCGATGGTCGTAATCGATAAGGCTTTCGCCGTATCCATCGAAGATCTGCAGGTACCCCTTCATCTTTGCCGTGAGCGGATAGGAGTACCCCAACTCGACAGATCCCTTGTTTTCACGGCGCAGGTTGTTGCGGAGCGTGAGGGTCAGAGTGTGACGGGCCCGCCTGAAGAAGACCCCCAGTTCCCCGGAGCCCATGTATGTTCGTATGTCAGGGTTGTCATCCCCATCGGGGTCGTCAGGGCCGTCCTTTTCCCTTTCCGGGATACGGTACCAGGGTTTCACGCTTACTATGGCGTTTCCCCTCTCGAGGATGATGCTTGTGTAGATCCGGTTCCAGCTGCGTGACAAGGCGCCGTCCTGCCCGTTGGACTGGTGGGACACACCGAAGATCACACTGGACGCCCGAAGCCCAAGAACGCTCCAATCGGTATCGTAAAGGAGAAACAGCTCCGGCTCATGGTTGGTCTCCCTGAACGGCCGTGACCTGTCGCCACTGTAGGCCTGCCACCACGAGCGGCTGGTATACGCCGCGTAAAGGTTCCCGCGGTTTCCCGGAAACAGCTCGCTCAAGTGAACCTTGAGGCTCACCTGGAAGGTCATCTCCAGTTCGTCAAGGGTCCCGGGTTCGAGCCCGGACGCCTCGTCGTTGGGGTGCAGGTTATATGCAAGGGGCAGGATGTAGTTGGGCCGATGGGGCAGGATCAGAAAGGGGTTGTCCCTGGCCGCACTCTCCATGGCGAGGCGCCGGCGCACCGCGGTGGACTGATCGGGGGAAGCGGAGACGGCTTTAGAGCTGCCGGCAGCCATGAAAAAGGCTATAGCAACAATAAGGGCAGTTTTTTTCATAAGTCCAATAATAAGGCAGTCGAACGATTTTAGCTATCAGCCGGAAATCGCCTCCTGGCTGACAGGTCTTCGTTCTTCGTTCCTGGGGTCCTGGTTCCTGATTCTTAAGTTCTTAGTTCCTGGTTTCCAGCGTGGAACAAGCCTTTTTCGATGCCCCATTGGCGGCTGCAGTCCCGCTTCACCTTATGAGGATGGTTGACACCCTTTGATCCGTCCTGAAACAGCGCTCGACCGGCCTGGGTCGTCTTGCTCCGACAGATCACCGGGAATCCCGGTTTAAACCGCTGCAGGAACGGCACTCTCCGGACCTCCTCTGCCTATCTTGTGGCGGTGTTTCCTTTTTGCAAGGCGGGATGCGTCAACCGGATTCCGCGTTGTATCGACAGACCCTCCCAAGACTCCGGAATTGCGATATGATATTAGAATTCAAGATCGTTGACCTGGCAAACAGGAGCGGGAATCGTTTAAGATCCGGAGCGGAAAGGGGAGTTATATCCATGCGAGTCGAAACCGACATCAAGATGGGGTTCAAGGATGTCCTCATAAGGCCGAAGCGCTCGACAATGAAGAGCCGGGCCCTCGTGGACCTTGAACGGACATACACCTTCCTGCACAGCGGGAAGGAATGGACCGGTGTCCCGGTCATGGCCGCCAACATGGACACCATCGGCACCTTCGAGGTGGCCGAGGTCCTCGCAGGCCACGGTATGCTCACTGCCATCCACAAGCACTATGACGACAGGCAGTGGGCTCAATTTCTGGATGGTCGTGACTGCGGAATTTTCCAGAGGATCATGGTCAGCTGCGGCAGTTCGGCCGAGGACCTGTCAAGACTGGGAAAGATCGTGGCCGCCTATCCGGAACTCGAGTTCATCTGCGTGGACGTGGCTAACGGTTACGCCGAGGCCTTCGTCGAGTACGTTCATGAGGTACGGCAGGCCTTTCCGGACAAGACCATCGCCGCGGGGAACGTTGTTTCCGGGGAGATGGTGGAAGAGCTGCTCCTTTCCGGGGCCGACATCGTCAAGGTGGGGATAGGCCCGGGCTCCGTCTGTACCACCCGGATAAAGGCCGGGGTGGGATACCCCCAGCTGTCGGCGGTCATCGAGTGTGCCGATGCCGCCCACGGGCTTGGAGGCCGGATCATCTCCGACGGGGGGTGCGCCTGTGCCGGGGATGTGGCCAAGGCGTTCGGGGCAGGCGCAGATTTTGTCATGATCGGAGGGATGTTCGCAGGCCACGACGAGTGCGGAGGCCAACTCCGTGAGCGCGGCGGCAAAAGTTACAAGCTGTTTTACGGGATGAGTTCTGCTACAGCCATGGAGAAGCACTCCGGGGGGGTCGCCGACTACAGGGCCTCGGAGGGGAAAACCGTAGAAGTTCCTTACATGGGGCCCATCGAGAACACGGTCAAGGACATCCTCGGCGGCGTTCGGTCCGCCTGCACCTATGTGGGTGCCAAGGCCCTCAAGGAACTGACCAAGCGCACCACCTTTATCCGGGTTCTGGAGCAGGAAAGCAGGATGTTCGAATAAAAAAGGTCCGGTTGCCAGAATCAAACGGAGTTCTCCACTCAGTCCCTGGCAATCCAACCTTTTTTATCTGCCCCTTTCTTCCAGCCGCTTCCTCGCCTTCTCCAATCTCCAGGAGATGGCCTCCTTGTTGGGGTATTCGGGGAAGATTTCGTTGTAAAGGACAAGGGCCTCCTCCAGTTGTTCCCTTTCCTCGAGGGTCGCCGCGAGGTTGAACCGGGCGTCGATGCCCAGATCTCCATCCGGATAGCGCGATAGGTAGAGGCGGTACGCAGCCTCGGCATTATTCAGGGCACCCTGGGTCTGAAAGATGTTGGCGATCTGATAGTAAGCGTCATCCACCAGGTTGCTGGCCGGATAGTTGTTGATAAGCCTGGTGAACTCCAGCCTGGCCTGCTCGAAATCCAGCAGGTCGTAGTAACAGCCGGCGATCCGGTACTGGAACAGGTCGTCCCCGACCACCGTCTCGTAGTCGTCGATGAGACGCTGGTACTCTACAATGGCTCGACGGCAGTCCCGAACCTTGGTTTCCAGGATCTCGGCAATGGCTCGCCTGGCCTCGGAGGCGTGCTCATTGTCCGGGTAACGATCCAAAAACTCCCGGAAATCCGAGATCGCCTCCAGGTATCTGGACTGGTATGTGTGGTAGATGGAGGCTCTCTGGCGCAGCGCCTCAGAATACAGGGGGCTTTCCGGGTATTTGACCAGGAAGGCTGTGAGGTACTCAACGGCAGCGCCGGACAGGTTCTCATCCAGCGCCGTCATTGCCTGTTCGTAGAGGGCCTGTTCACGTGAGCGGTACGAAAAAAAACCGGCGGCCACGAGGCCAACGGCCATGATCACGATCAGGGATATGAGGAAGAATTTTCTCAAAAACGCCTCGCTTGCTTTTTATCGTGTTTGAAGGTGCGGCGCAGCAGGAGGAGTTTCTGTGGTGTTATTACCGGTCTTTTCCACTTCCCGCTTTCCACTTTTATCTTACGGTCTTCCCCATCCCTGGGCTTTCGCAGAGCGAAAGCCTCGCAACGTGTCGGACTTTATCGACACGTTGCGAGGAGTTTTTCGAAATGCCCCTTATTTTGGATGCTTCCCCGTTTTTCGCTGAATTGCCTTTCGAAAAACTTAAGCTAGGAGTCTGAAACGGATAGTCCGACAGACTCCTAGCTCTCCGTCCATCTGAAATGACGCAGGCGTTGAACCATCTCCGGAGTGGGGCTTACGATCTCAAGGCCCACATGCCATACAGGCAGGCGCCCTTCCTTCCCGTTGGGCTTTCTCGCTTCGAACACCTTTCGGCAGAAAAGCCCCGGCAAGGTCAGATCCCTGTTTAAAAACAGAAGATCGACACTGATCTCCCGGGGGAACGGTCTCTCGCCGTAATACTGGATGCCCAGCCCTCCCGCGCTCACGTCCAGGAGAGCGCACGCTTCCATGCCGCAGGCGGCAAGCGCGCTGTCGGCCGCCCGGAACCTTGGGTGCCGTCTCTTGTCCTCGTGCTTTTCCATCATCGCCATGCTATCGCCCTTCCCGCGCCCTTCATCCTGTTTCTTTCCACTTTCCACTGATCCTGGCAACGTGTCGGACCTTACCGACACGTTGCCAGGAGTCTGAAACGGATAGTCCGACAGACTCCTAGTTCTCTTTTCCCACAAACCTGGCCAGCGCGTCCAGTATGTCATTGCCCGGTTCCACGAATTCGAGTCCCAGCCGGCGTTCGGTCACATAGCTGAACACGGCCACCCTGCCCACGGTCTCGTCTCTGACCTTCCGGCATCGTACCTTCTCAAGCTGGATGCTCTGCGAGGCGTTGAGAAGGTCCACCACCAACTCCCCGGGAAGTTCGTCGGTACCCTTGTAACGCACTCCGAGACCACCCTGGCTCACGTCGGTGATAAGGGCCGGACTCTGAAGCCCGACCACATAGGTCATCTCTGCCGCCGGGTACCTGGAGTGCCTCCTTTTGTCGTCCATCTTTTCCCTCGTGCGTTTCTTCGTATGTGAGTGGAGTGTGTGTGCGTTAGCGCGTAAGATCTTCCATTGACAACAGACTTTTTTTATTAAAGCACTTACGGACGGACGCACGCACGCACGCAACTACGGCTCTTCATCGATGGGCAGGCGATACTGCTCGCTCTTTCCCCCGGCCTCCCCCCTCGCCCACTCGGAACGCCGGATCTTTCCCCTTCACCCGTCTGCTTCCTGGATGAGGGCCACGGACACCACTCGCTCCTCGGCATCAGACATGTTGATGAGTTTGACACCCTGGCTGGAGCGCGAGTAAACGGAGATCCCTCCCACTTTCATCCGGATGAGGCGGCCCTTGTTGGTGATGACCATGACCTCCTCTTCGCTGCCAACCTGGAGAGTGCCCACAAGGTTGCCTATCTTCTCGGAGATCTTGACCGCCCGAACTCCCTTGCCGCCCCTCCCGATGGGGTTGTACTCCTTCGTCGGCGTGCGCTTGCCGTAGCCCCTTTCGGTCACGGTAAGCAGATAGGCGGCATCGTTGACCACCTCCATACCCACGACACGGTCGCCCTTGCCGAGGTTGATCCCCCTCACCCCGCGGGCGGTCCTGCCCATGCACCTGACGTCCGTCTCCCGGAACCGTATTCCCTGGCCGCGGTGGGAGGTCAGAAGGAGATGGCGCTGGCCGTCGGTCAGGGCGCAGGATATGAGGCGGTCCCCCTCGTCGAGGCCCAGAGCGATGATGCCGCCGGCCCTCGGGTTGGAGTAGGCGGTGAGCTCCGTCTTCTTGATGACACCCTGTTCGGTGGCCATGACGATGAAATGGCCCTTGGTGAAATCGCGTACCGGCAGAAATGCGGTGACATCCTCCCCGCTTTCCAGCGTCAACAGGTTGATGATCGCCTTGCCCCTGGCGGCACGTCCCATCTGCGGGATTTCGTGAACCTTCATCCAGTGAACTCGGCCCCGGTCGGTGAAGAACAGGATGTAGCTGTGTGTCGACGCCGTGAAGATATGCTCGGCAAAATCCTCGTCACGCATGGACAGGCCGGTCAACCCCTTTCCTCCCCGCTGCTGTGAGCGGTACAGGGCCAGGGAGGTGCGCTTGATGTACCCCGCATGGGAGACGGCGACCAGGACCTCCTCGTCGACGATGAGATCCTCAAGGGACATCTCATGTGTATCCACCACGATCTCGGTGCGCCTCGCGTCGCCATACCGCTCCCTGATCTCCCGAAGCTCTTCCACGATGACCGCGTAAAGCTTTTTCTCATCTGCCAGGATCCCCTTGAGCCTCTTGATCTCCGCCAGGACACTCTCGAGCTCCTGCTCGATCTTTTCCCTTTCGAGGCCGGTGAGGCGGGAAAGGCGCATCTCCAGGATGGCGTTGGCCTGTTTTTCCGTAAGCCCGAACCGGGTTATGAGTCCTTCCCTGGCACCAGGCACATCCCTGGATTTCTTGATGAGTTCCACCACCTCGTCGATGTTGTCCAGGGCGATCTTCAAGCCCTCCAGGATGTGGGCCCTTTCCTCCGCGCGGGTCAGGAGGAACCGCGTCCTCCTGGTGACCACCTCGACCCTGAAGTCGATAAAATGTCCCAGCATCTGGGGCAGGTTGAATACGACCGGCTGGTTACGGTGGATAGCCAGCATCTGCACCCCGAAGGTGGTCTTCATCTGTGTCATGGCGTAAAGCTGGTTGAGGACGACCTCGGCAATATCCTCTTTTTCCCGCTTGAGTTCGATGACGATCCGCATCCCCTCGCGGTCCGACTCGTCTCTCAAATCACTGATCCCTTCGAGTTTCTTGTCCTTGACGAGTTCGGCGATCTTCTCCACGAGCCTGGCCTTGTTGACCTGATAGGGCAGTTCGGTGACAACGATGGCCGTCTTTTTGTTGTTTCGCTCGATGACCGCGCGGGCCCGGACCCGGACAAGGCCCTTGCCGGTACGGTAGGCGTCCCTGACACCGCTCAGCCCGTAGATGAACCCCCCGGTGGGGAAATCGGGCGCCGGGATGACCTTCATGAGTTCGTCCACCGTGGTGCCGGGTTTTTCGATGAGCAGGATACATCCGTCGATGATCTCGGCCAGGTTGTGTGGCGGGATGTTGGTGGCCATGCCCACAGCGATGCCGGAAGAACCGTTGACCAGGAGGTTGGGGAAGCGTGCCGGCAGAACGAGGGGCTCGAAGAGTGTGTCGTCGTAGTTGGGCCCGAAGTCCACCGTCTCCTTGTCGATATCCTCCATGAGCTCGCTGGTCAGGCGCATCATGCGGATCTCCGTATACCGCATTGCCGCCGCCGCGTCGCCGTCGATGGAGCCGAAGTTGCCCTGCCCGTCCACAAGGGGGTACCTGAGGGAGAAGTCCTGGGCCATTCGAACGATCGTGTCGTAAACGGCCTGGTCTCCGTGGGGGTGGTACTTGCCGATGACGTCACCGACGATGCGGGCGGATTTCTTGTACGTCTTGTTGTAGGCGTTCCCGAGGTCCTGCATGGCGAACAAGGTGCGCCGGTGGACCGGCTTGAGGCCGTCCCGCACATCAGGGAGCGCCCTTCCAACGATGACGCTCATGGCGTAATCGAGGTAGGACGTCTTCATCTCGTCCTCGATGTTGATGTTCTCTATGGGGGCGTTAACGGTGCTGATAAGGTCACTCATTTACAGTCTCGCTGTCTCGGTTGTTCTGTTAGGTGTACTTGCTCGACGCGGGAAGAGGCTACAAAACAGCCTTTTTCTCCTTTTCTCCTTTTCACCCGTTCCCGTTTCCCCATCGTCAGAAATCTTGACATCGATCAGACGTCAAGATTTCTGACGTTCAGGGCGTTTTTCTCGATAAATTCCCGCCGCGGTTCCACAATATCGCCCATGAGAGTATTGAAAATGTCGTCGGCTTCCACCGCATCCTCAATGGTCACCTTCTGCAGCGCCCTGTTTTCCGGGTTCATGGTGGTCCCCCAGAGCTGATCCGGATTCATCTCACCCAGACCCTTGTAGCGCTGGACAGAGGCGCCCTTTCGTCCCTTCTCCATGATAAAATGCACCACTTCGCCGATACGTCTCGTGCGAAGCAGCTCCTGCGGCGGCATTTTCTTCTTCCCGCCCTTGTTCTCGCCCTCTTCATCTTCCGTTGCGAGAAGCACCATCTCCGTCCCGAGGATCTTGAGTCCCCTGGCCAGTTTCAGCATTTCGTAGTAACCAGGGCGACCAACCAGGTCGGGATCGATCCGTGTGTTCCAGCGGGAACCGTTTTTCCGGGTGGTCACCAGCGCTATGTGGCAGCTGTGTTCCTCATCCTCGACCAGCTTGACCTCCACCGGTTCCATCTCCGGGTAAACGGTCTTCAGGTAGGTGACGGCGTTCTCCATCTTCCTGCCCAGGCTGACTCGGTCGGAAAGCACCTTTCTGTCGACCCCTTCCAGGGCCAGGGCCAGGACAAGCCTGGGATCGATCCGGCGGCGCTCCATTCGGTTCATGATCTCCACCAACCGGGTGGCGCTGGTGAAGATGGTAGACAGTCGGGTCGATTCGTAACTTTCCTTGAGGGCCGGCGCCTGAAGGGTCATGTTCCTGATCCCCTGTTCGGCCAGGAAGGTGTTCAGCTCCTTTTCGTTCTGAAGGTACCTTTCCACTTTGCCCTTCTTTATTCTGTACAGGGGGGGCTGGGCGATATACAGGAAACCGCGCTCCACAAGCCGGGGCATCTTCCGATAAAAGAAGGTCAAAAGCAGGGTGCGGATGTGGGAACCGTCAACATCGGCGTCGGTCATGACGATGATCTTGTGGTAACGGAGCTTCTCCAGGTCCAGCTCATCACCGAACCCGGTACCCAGGGCGGTGATGATGGTGCGGATCTCCTGGTTGGAGAGGATCTTGTCATCCCTGGCCTTCTCAACGTTGAGGATCTTGCCCCTCAGGGGCAAGATAGCCTGGGTCCGCCTGTCTCTCCCCTGTTTGGCCGAGCCGCCTGCCGAGTCGCCCTCCACAAGGAACAGCTCCGCAACACCTGGATCCTTGGCCTGGCAGTCGGCAAGTTTTCCGGGCAGGTCCGCCACATCGAGGGCTCCCTTTCGGCGCGTGAGTTCCTTTGCCTTGCGCGCGGCTTCACGGGCCCTGGCGGCTTCCGTGGCTTTGCTCACGATCTTTCGTCCTACCGCCGGGTTCTCCTCGAGAAAAGCGCCGAGCTTCTCGTTGACCATGGCCTCTACCATGCCCTTGATATCGCTGTTCCCGAGCTTGGTCTTGGTCTGGCCCTCGAACTGCGGGTCGGGAAGTTTGACCGAGATGATGGCGGCGAGACCCTCCCGGATATCATCACCGGAAAGCCCCGCCTTGATGTTCTTCACCAGGTTGTTGGAGATGGCGTAGTGGTTGACGGTCCTAGTCATGGCCGCCTTGAACCCCACCAGGTGGCTGCCGCCTTCGTGGGTGTTGATGTTGTTGGCGAAGGAGAAGATCGTTTCCTTGTAGCTGTCGTTGTACTGAAAAGCGATGTCCACCACGACGGCGCCCTTTTCACCCTGAATCTGGACAGGCTTGCGGTGGATGGCAATACGGTTCCGGTTCAGGTACTCCACGAAATGGACGATGCCGCCCTTGTACTGAAACTCGTTCCTCTTGTCGGCGCGTTCATCCTCGATGGTGATCTTCACGCCGGCGTTGAGGAACGAAAGCTCCCTTAAACGCTGGGAGAGTGTGTCGAAGGAAAACTCGGCAATCTCGAAGATCTGGCTGTCAGGCAGAAAGGTGATCTTGGTACCCCTCTTTTTCGTCTTCCCGATGTTCTCGAGCTTTGTGACCGGTTTTCCGCGTTCATAGGATTGGGTATAGACCCCCCCGTCCCGCCAGATCTCCAGGTCCAGCCGGGCCGAAAGGGCGTTGACCACCGAAACGCCGACCCCGTGGAGCCCGCCGGAGACTTTGTAGGCGCTATTCTCGAACTTGCCGCCGGCGTGCAGGGTCGTCATGACCACCTCCGCCGCCGATTTTTTCATCTGCTTGTGACGGTCCACCGGGATGCCGCGCCCGTTGTCTTCCACCACAACGCTGTTGTCGACCCTGATGGTCACGCTGATCCTGTCACAAAAGCCCCCCATGGCCTCGTCGATGCTATTGTCCACGACCTCATACACCAGGTGGTGGAGGCCCTCCGTCGAGGTGTTGCCGATGTACATGGAGGGCCGCTTGCGGACAGCTTCGAGGCCCTCGATGACCTTGATCTTCTCGGCAGTATAATCCAGCTCCTTCTTTACAGCTCCCCTGTCGGCTGATGACTTCGTTCTGCCCTTGCCGGCAACAGTTACGGAACCGGTTTTTTCCTTCTTTTCATCGTTCAAGTGGAGGTTCCTCTCTCAGGCAGGCTGACGGCGTTTTGCCGTCAACTCCTGCCAAACGGCTTCAGTTCGCCCTGATCAACGGTCCATATTTTCCCCTCCCCTGACGGGAGGAACATGTATTCTTCTCCGGTCGTGGAGATGAGGAACTGGGCTTTCATATCCACGACCAGGCTCCCCAGGGCTTTTCTTCTGGTTTCATCCAGCTCCGAAGCCACATCGTCGAGGAGGATAAGGGGCCACGCCCCGTGGGTATCGCGAAAAGCTGCCGCCAGGGCCAGCTTGAACGCCAGGACCGCGCTTCGTTTCTGACCCTGGGAACCGTACCGCGCAAGATCCGTCGGATGGTCCGGGCTGCCGAGGGTGAACTGGATGTTGTCCCGATGAGGACCCGCAAGGGAGTGGCCTAACCGTGACTCCCGGGTCCGGACCCTCGCAAGTTCTTCCAATATCGAGTTTTCGATCGTCCCGATGAGCTGAGTCAGCTTCCCGGGGCCGCCGGGCCAGGCATCGTCAGGGACGGTAAAACCCGGAGTGTACTCCAACCCCAGCCCCGGACCCAGCCCGAGCCTTTCCCCCAGATGTTTCATCCTCGGGTTCAGGGTGTGGAGAAGTTCCATCCTCCTGCACACCAGGACTGCCCCGGCAGCAGCGAGAGCCTTGTTCCACCCTTCCAGTTCCCCGAAACGCCCCCCCCCTCTTCTGAGCAGCGCATTTCGCTGTCTGAGAGCCGACAGGTATCGCCGGTACTCCCTGGCGTACTCGGGGACGATCTCGAAAACGGCCCTGTCGATAACCTTGCGGCGCCAGGAAGGCGAGCCACCTACCAGGCTCACATCCTCGGGTATGAAATGGACCACTTTCAAAACCTGCAGGTACTGCTCGGGCGAATTGACCTTCTGGTCGTCGATATATTGCTGGCGCCCTCTGCCGGTCAGGGTAAAAGAGAGGACCCGATCCAGCCCTCCGGAAGAGACGGCACCTGTGACGCGTCCTGCTGACTCACCGTGGCGTATCATCTCGACCCTGCCGCCTGATCGGAACGACCGAAGGCTGCCGAGATACCCGACCGCCTCGAGAAAGTTCGTCTTTCCCTGCCCGTTTCGGCCCAGTAAAAGGTTGAAGCGCGGGTGGAGCTCAACCGTTTTCCGGTCAAGGTTCCGGAAGCGGTCCGGCTCAACCCACAGCAACCTCATGGTTCAGATGCGCATGGGCATGATGACCGAGATGTAATCCTCCTGCCCCTTCTGGGATACCACACAAGGGCTGAGTTCATCCTTGAGTCCCAACTCCACTGTTTCGGTGGTCATGGAGGTGAGGGCGTCGAGCATGTATCGCGCATTGAAGGTAACCTCCACGTCGTCTCCATCATAAGTGACGGGCACCGTTTCCGTGGCAGTTCCAAGATCCGGGTTGTTGATGTGAATGGTCACATTTCCCCCGCCGAAGGCGAACTTGACGGCCCTGGACCGCTCTGAAGACAGCAGGGAAACCCTCCTGATGGCGCGTATCATCGACTCGCAGTCGGCTTGGGCCACAAACACCCGTTCTTCAGGGACGACCTGTTTCCAGTTGGGAAAGGACATGTCGATAAGGCGGGTGGTGAGGACGATGGAATCCTTGCGGAAGACCCCATGCTGCTTCTGAAAATCCACCTCCACCATCTCGTCACTACCCTCCTCCAGGAGCCTCCGGACCTCGTTGAGGGACTTTCGGGGGATAACAACGCTCTCTCCAGGCCGGATATTTCCCTCGGCCCCCTTTTCCACCTTGGCCAGGCGGTGGCCGTCCGTGGCAACGAGTCTCAAGATCCCCTTGCCGTCCTTCTCCTCCATCTCGAAAAGGACACCCGTCAGGTTATAGCGGGTCTCATCCGTTGAGGCGGCGTAGATCGTTTTCTTGATCATCTCCTTGAAATTCTCGGCGTTCAGGGTAAGGAAGTTACCATCCTCGTAGATGGGGAGGCTTGGATAGTCCTCGGCAGGCAGGCCTTTCAGTTCGAAGGAGGAGTTGCCGCACGTTATCTCCGAAAGATTGTCCTCCTTGACCTGAAGGGTGATGGAGGATTCGGCTGGAAGCTCCTTGATGATCTCGAAAAGCTTTCTGGCCGACAGGGTGACCGCTCCCTGGCTTTTGACGGAAGCCTCTACAAACCCGCTGATCCCCACCTCCATATCGGTGGCCAGCATTTTCAACCTGTCACCGGTCCCGTCGATAAGAACGTTGCTCAGAATCGGAACGGTATTCTTGCGTTCAACGATATTCTGAACTCTCGACAACCCCTGAAGAAACTCTTCCCGGTTGATGGAAAAGGTCAGCACCTTCAAACCTCCTGTTCTGGGGCCACTGGGGCCTCATGCACCGATCCGACCCGCCATCGAAACAAACCTTTCGACCGCGGGGTTGTGTTCGGTCTGTACGGACGCACCGCTACCAGTCTTCTGGCGTGAAATGAGCCGGAAAATCTCCCCCGGAAACATAATGGGGCAGCGATATTTTACCCCAACGGAGGACCGTAAAGCAACACTTAACACTTTTTATTGGCGGGCATTTTTGCGCCAATAAAAAGTGTCTGAAATGGATGATTCAGGTTCGAAATATAACGTAAGGCTTGAACCACGAAGAAAAACACTGTCTTTAGTACATAATGCTTCGCACTTTAGTTCTTCTTTATTTCTCTTTAAAACCAGTAGCAGGAGTAACAGGTCCTGGGGATTCGGGGGAATCGTCCATAAACCCCCGTAATGAATGAAAGAGTTCTGTGGAAGAAGCTGGGGAAGAATCGGTGGAGATCTCCGACTGTTCCACATAAACCGATTTCCACAAAAGAAACCACAGGGTTGTAAACCGGGTTATAGACAGGGGGCTGGGGAATACTGAAGTTTACGATTCACTGTTTACAGTTCACAGTGCAGGCATGACCTAACTGCAAACCGTATACTGTTAACGGTGAACTCAACTCTTGATAGGGTCGCAAAAAGTCCAATCCGGGACTTTTCGCTCCACGGAAAGGGAAAAGCGTCGTTTTCCCTTTCCT